>JBCBOC010000690.1:0-2689 GCA_039821475.1 Cyanobacteria bacterium J06632_22
CAGTTGCAATAAGTTGATCATCAATTCTTTACAGCTAGCTGTTTCTGTCTGGGTCGATAGGGTGACCGAGGTTAACGGTCTTAGCGTTAACAGACCATGTGTCGCTGCTTGCTACATTTCTTAAAAATGTTTCTTCAAGATGTCATGCTTTACGTGAGCGCTGATGTCTGAGAAGATTTTGCTCTGGCGGGCGCTAAGATGAGAGAACCACAGGACCAGGACCTCGCAGGTCCCGAATGATGAGGGTTGTTCTATATGGACGCATCATCTGACTAGGGTTACTTGTGAAATATGGCTGCTGAGGCCTACCCTACAGGACTGGTTCAACACCGGGGATTAAGTCTGTAGCTCCGTGGGCGCTCAATCCATATATCCATATCAAGGATAGGTGCAGGAGAAAAGGTTGGAGTGATGTCTGAAGAGCCTGGAAATGCCTCTACTAGACCTGTTGTAAAGGGTCAGGTCACTATTATAGGGGCTGGTCCCGGTGATGTGAGCTATTTGACTGAACAAGCCTGTCAGCGCCTGCGCCAGGCAGATGTACTAGTCTACGATGCGTTGGTGAGTCCTGGGGTATTACAGCTGTTGTCGGTTGACTGTGAACAGCTGAAAATGGGAAAGCGCGGTGGACAGCGGAGTACGCCACAAACTGAGATTAACGATACGTTAGTGCAACTTGCTCAGCAAGGTAAGCAGGTTGTGCGGTTAAAGAGCGGTGATCCGTTTGTGTTTGGGCGTACGACGGCTGAAATCCACGCACTTCAAGCTGCTGGGTGTCGGTTTGAGGTTTTTCCAGGACTGTCTTCTGCCTTGGCTGCGCCGTTGCTGGCGGGGATTCCTCTGACGGATCCGGTGCTGAGTCGAGGGTTTGGTGTATTTACCGCCCACGATTTAGATGCCCTTGATTGGCCGCGCATCAGCCGTTTAGAGACGCTGGTGTTTTTAATGGGGGGACGACACTTGGCGGAGATTTGTCAGCGACTCCAGACCCATGGCCAGCGTGGGGATACGCCCATTGCCGTGATTCAATGGGCCGGGCAGACTCGACAGCGGGTTTGGCAAGGGACGGTTCTGAGTATTGCGCAGCAGACCAAAGGCATCAAACTCTCACCTTGCGTGATGGTGGTGGGTGAGGTAGTGCGATTACGCGACTATCTACAGCCGCCTCAGTCTACTCTTCCCCTCGCCGGTCAAACGGTGTTGGTAACCCGGGCGGCGGGGCAGTCTAGTGTCTTTACCGAGCTTTTGAGGGAACAGGGGGGGACGATAGTGGACATGCCTGCGCTAGAAATTGTCCCAGCCAGTGATGCGGCGCCGTTAGAACGTGCGATTCAGACGTTGAAAAACTATGACTGGCTGGTTCTGACGTCGGCCAATGCGGTGACCTTCTTTCTAGAGCGGTTGTGGGACAGTGGGCAAGACTGGAGATCGCTGGCCCACGTGCGCATTGCTGTAGTAGGCCAAAAAACTGCCAAGGTGCTGGCGTCCCACGGTCTCAGGGCTGACTTCATTCCACCCCATTACATCGCAGATTCTTTGGTGGAGCACTTTCCTGAGCCGTTGGCGGCCCTAAGGGTCTTGTTTCCCCGAGTGGAGCAGGGGGGACGGCCGGTGCTGGTGGCATCTTTTCGCGCGCAAGGTGCGGTGGTGGACGAGGTGGCGGCTTATAACTCGGTGTGTCCGAGTGCGATCGCACCTGCGGCCCTTGCTGCTCTACAGGCCCATCAAATCAATATCGTTACCTTTGCTAGCGCCAAAACGGTCCGACACTTTGCTCGGCTGATGGCGCAGACCTTTGGTGAAGGGTGGTCTGACTGCCTACAAGATGTTGCCATTGCGTCCATTGGACCACAAACTTCTATTGCCTGTCAGTCACAATTGGGACGGGTGGATATTGAAGCCATCGACTACACCCTAGAGGGGTTAACGGCGGCGATTGTGAAAGCGGTGTCCTATGCCTAACGAGGGATCGACGCCACGACGGATTATCGGTCTGACCGGCGGTATCGCAACCGGTAAATCTACAGTGTCGCGCTACCTCGCCAGTCAGTATGGTCTACCTGTTCTAGATGCAGATCAGTTTGCCAGAGACGCGGTGGCGCCGGGCTCGTCAATTTTGGTAGATATTGTGCAGCGCTACGGTGCGGCCTTGTTGCAGACTGATGGCACGCTCAACCGTTCGCAATTGGCTGAAATTGTGTTTAGCCACTCCGCCGAAAAAAAATGGCTAGAGCAGCAAATTCATCCCTTTGTACGACAGCGATTCGCCACGCTGAGCCAGACCTATCCCGTAGAACAAACGTTGGTCTATGCCATACCGCTGCTGTTTGAGGCGAAGCTGACCCACCTTGTTACAGAGATTTGGGTGGTGAGCTGCACCCCAGCCCAGCAGCAGCAGCGGCTGATAGCCCGAAATCAGCTAACGATGGAGCAGGCCCAAGCACGCATTCAGGCGCAAATACCGATCGCGCAAAAGGTTAAACAGGCCGATGTGGTGCTCGATAACAGCACGTCGATCACCGATCTATATGACCAGATCAATACTGTTGTTTGACCTCGATCACAGACAGTATTAGCCTTTCTGTTTCTTCATTCAGTACCTAGAGCACGGATATTCGCCTGAGTGCAAGTAAAAAGCCTTAAAAAATCCCTAAATCCTCGATTTCAAGAGAAAGCTATGCACTCAGGC
>JBCBOC010000349.1:0-4921 GCA_039821475.1 Cyanobacteria bacterium J06632_22
AACCAACCGACATAAAGGCGGTTTTCGGTGCTTGTGATCCACTCGCAGAACTGACCCCACAGGTTGCCGCTTTCGCGACGCTGTAGAGTAGTCGTCATGTTATGAATCCTTTGTCTAGGTACGTATTAGATGGGAGCAATCACTCATCCATCTGTAAATATATTAATCCAGTTACTTAGTTTTGTAAAGCATGCTACGCGAATTCTGAGAGACGTTGAGAGTTTTAGAGTGCTGTACTGCAGCTGTGTTTAGGGGCTTGTATACACTGCTGTAGTTGATTTTCAGGAAATGTATACTGCCTTCTCGCTAAGGCTAATGCAGATGAAGCGGGTTTGTGTAAAGCCTCAAGATGAGAATTCTTAACGTTTACATTGGTTTTCCCCGGTTTTGCCATGTTCGATATCCAGGATGTTAGGCCCAGTGAACCGTCGATGGTGCGGACGCTAACGTATAGTCCTGCCTATACGCTTGTCCCAACCTACGAGTGTTTTAATCGCTGTACGTACTGTAACTTTCGCCGCGATCCCGGCCAGGATGCATGGATGACTGTGCGTGAGGCAGCATCTACTCTAGATCACCTTGTCGGCGTTTGCGAGGTTTTAATTCTGAGTGGAGAAGTTCACCCTCAGAGTTCACGTCGTACTGCTTGGTTTAGGCGCATTTATGACTTGTGTGAGCTAGCTCTGAGGAGGGGGTTTTTGCCCCATACCAATGTTGGACCGCTGAGTTATGACGAGATGGCCCAACTCAAGGCCGTGAATGTCTCGATGGGGCTGATGCTCGAACAGCTGACGCCGAAATTGCTGCAGACGGTACATCGCCATGCGCCGAGCAAGCGGCCACAGGTGCGCTTGCAGCAGCTGGATTGGGCGGGGCAGCTCAAAATTCCGTTTACGACGGGGCTGCTACTTGGGTTGGGGGAGACCGAGGCGGACTGGGAATCAGGACTGGTTGCGATCGCAACCAGTCATCATCAATACCACCACATTCAAGAAGTTATCTTGCAGCCCCACCAGTCCGGCAGCACCCAAACGGAGATGGGCCACAGCTGCGATGACAGTACCCTGCTGGCTGCGGTTAAGCTGGCTCGTCAGGTGTTACCCCAGGACATTACGCTGCAAATTCCCCCCAACCTGGTGCGCGATTCACACATGCTCCTAGCCTGTTTAGATGCAGGGGCTCGGGATCTGGGCGGCATTGGGCCCATTGACGAAGTCAACCCCGACTACCCCCACGGCAGCCATCAACAGCTAACCGCGCTGCTCGCCACCCAGGGTTGGGCGCTCACAGCGCGGTTGCCGGTTTATGAGAAATATGACGCGTGGCTAAATGATCGGCTGAGGGCAGCGGTGGATCGGTGGAGACTCGCTCCGCCTACATCCGCCCTCTCAACATCTGTGCCATCTCGTTCTGGCGCGGCGACATCTCCAGAGCAGTTTCCTCGGTGATCCGGCCAGACTCGTACAGGGCATACAGCGACTGGTTCATGTTGCACATGCCATCGAAGGTACATTTCGGCAGCAAGGCTTCCACTTCATCAAGCTGACCGCGTTGGATATAATCCTTAATCGCGTCAGTGTTGATCATAATCTCGTGGAAGGCAGCCCGCTTGCCGTCGGTTGTCCGACACAGGCCCTGAGCCACCACGCCTACCAGGGATTCCGCCATAGAGACGCGGACGGCGGATTGTTGGTCGGGCTCGTACATGCCGAGAATCCGCTCAACGGTTTTGACAGCGCTGTTGGTGTGCAGTGTTCCGAAAACCAGGTGACCCGTTTGAGCCGCCTTGAGGGCAATGTCTACGGTCTCTCGGTCTCGAATTTCACCCACCAGAATTACGTCAGGGTCTTCCCGCAGAGACGCCTTGAGTGCATTCTTAAACTCTTGGGTGTGGATGCCCACCTCCCGCTGCTTAATCAAGGACTGCCGGCTGGTGTGGACAAATTCCACCGGGTCTTCAATGGTGATGATGTTTTTAGGCATCTCGGTGTTGATGTAGTCAATCATCGCCGCCAGCGATGTTGACTTACCGGAACCCGTTGGACCGGTGACCAGAATCATGCCCTTGTGATAATGGCAGATATCTCGCAGCACGGGGGGGAGATTGAGCTGATCAATGGTCATGATCTTGACCGGGATCAGACGCATGACCAGCGAAGGACCGCGCATGGTGTCAAAAATGTTGATCCGCACACGGGTGAAGTCGAAGTGAGCCGCACCGTCGAAGTCTAGCGTCTGCTTAAACTCCTGAATCTGGTCGGGCTTCAGGATCTCAGATAGCCACCCATAGAAGGTGGCTTCGTCAGTGACCGGATAGTCGGTGGTGTCTATCTCACCGCGGTTGCGGAAGCGGGGGACTTCGCCCACGCCAAGGTGAATATCGGAGTAGCCCTTATCAAAAGCTTCCCGAACCAACTTCTCTAGGGTGAGTGCGCCGCCAACACGAACACCCGCAGCACTTTTAGGCATCGGTGGTGGAGCGGCAGCCCGATGTCCTGGCGGTGTATTCTTCATGGCTGGACGCCCCGGCGGTGGCGGTGGCGGTACGCGAGGCGTCGAAGGGGGGCGTTGTGAGTCAGTCATAAAGCACCAAGTATCCTTCTAAACGGCTGGTATCGAGTTGCGGTGGGCGTAACCCCTGATCTGTTCTAAGTTGCAGCGAGCTGCTGAAGAACGCGACAGGTGTCAAGCTGCACGGGGCTAGCAGAGTTGATTAACCCTAGCCCCTCCTTGCCTCGATCCTAAGGGCGTATCAAATTTCTTTAATGATAGGTCATCCCTCTTCGAACATTAGGTTGCCCACCAGCCTCGCTGGGGTGACAGTTGGTGTGGTGATTCTGAAGGTACACAGCGCCTAGGGTTTTATGGTAGACTAGCCAAGTTTCAAAAAAATACACACACCTGGATTTTCGGGTGCTTTTGGTCTCAAAACCCAAAAGTTCACGCCAGGTGGAGGCTTAACCCGATAAGGAGAAATCAAATATGCCAGTTGTATCGTTGGCTGACTTGCTTCAGTCCGGCGTCCACTTTGGGCACCAGACCCGTCGTTGGAACCCGAAGATGGATCAATACATCTTCACAGCCCGTAATGGGGTCCACATTATTGACCTGGTGCAAACCGCTAAGCTTCTGGAAGATGCTTACGGCTTTATGCGTACCTCTGCTGAGCGCGGTCAGAAGTTTTTGTTTGTGGGGACCAAGCGTCAGGCGGCCGGTATCGTAGCGCAAGAGGCAGCGCGCTGTGGCGCTTACTATATTAATCAGCGTTGGTTGGGCGGCATGCTCACTAACTGGGCCACCATTAAAACTCGTGTAGACCGGCTCAAGGAGCTTGAGCGTATGCAGGAGACCGGGGCATTGGCGCTGCGTCCCAAGAAAGAAGCCTCTGTGCTACGCCGTGAGTTGGAGAAGCTGCAAAAGTACCTAGGCGGCATTAAGACCATGCGTCGTATTCCCGACGTGGTGGTCATTATTGACGTCAAGCGCGAATACAACGCGGTACAGGAATGTCAAAAGCTGGGTTTGCCTATCGTATCGATGCTAGATACGAACTGTGATCCAGACGTGGTTGACGTGCCCATTCCCGGCAATGATGATGCCATTCGTTCGATTAAGCTCATCTTGGGTCGGCTATCCGATGCCATTTTTGAGGGGTCTAACGGTCAGGGCAATCGCGGTGGGAACAACAGTGGCGCAGATGCTGGTGACGATATCTACGCTGACTATGAACCGCCCGCTGCGGATTATGATTACGATGCAGGCGAGGTGCCCGATGCGAGCGAGGCGGCTCCTGAACCTGCTGCTGAAAGTGCGTCATAGTTCTGGAATGGGGCTGGTGTGATAAACACCAGCCGTTGACCCTTTCTTAACCTTTTTCGAGTAAGCCTATTGGCACAATACTGGCGTAGTTAGGACGAAAACACATGGCAGACATTTCTGCAAAACAGGTAAAGGCCCTGCGCGACATGACCGGCGCAGGCATGATGGACTGTAAGAAGGCTCTTAAAGAAACCGACGGTGACATTGACAAGGCGGTAGAGTGGCTGCGCCAAAAGGGCATCACCTCTGCCAGTAAAAAAGAAGGTCGGGTCGCTGCAGAAGGTCTCGTTCACAGCTACATTCACACGGGTGGCCGTGTGGGCGTGCTGGTCGAAATCAACTGCGAAACCGACTTTGTTGCACGTCGTGATGATTTCAAGGCATTGGCGCAAGATATTGCCATGCAGATTGCGGCTTGTCCCAACGTAGAGGTGGTGAATACCGATGCGATTCCGCCTGATATGGTGGAGCGTGAGCGTCAAATTGAAATGGGTCGCGAAGATCTGGCCAGTAAGCCAGAAGCAATTCGGGCCAAGATTGTTGATGGTCGCATTGGCAAGCGTCTGAAGGAGCTCTCTCTCATGGATCAGCCCTTCATTAAAGATCAGAACATTACTGTTCAAGAGCTGATTACCCAATCAGTGGCGAAGATCGGCGAGAAGATTCAAGTGCGTCGTTTTTCTCGGTTTATTCTGGGTGAAGGCATCGAGAAGAACGAAGTCAGCTTTGCTGATGAGGTAGCCGCTCAGACGGGTCAGAAATAGGACGCACTGATTTATAGCCTTCGGGCTCCTTGCCGACCATGCTGGGAACTTGAGCACCAGAATTGTCCCAAGCAAAGTGGCGAGGGCTATAGCTTCTGTTGAATTGTGAAGGCGGCAGCTCGAAAGGGCTGCCGCTTTTTTGATGGCGGATCTAGCCTTCGCCTGTATCGTGAGATCTGAGGGCCAAGACTTTCAGCGTTTAGGTGAAACAATATTGTTCTTTATGATTCATCTATAGCCGTTGCCACAAAGCTTTGTGCGTGGTTGCGGGCCACTTGGCGACCATACCAAGGGTTTCACCGCCAGAACTGTCCTAAGCGCTTGGCCCAACACGGTGC
>JBCBOC010000654.1:0-2905 GCA_039821475.1 Cyanobacteria bacterium J06632_22
AGACTGGCCCTCACGTTTGCTGCGCTCACCTTTTTTCCACGATTGCATTTTTTTCCACGATTGCATTTTTTTCCACGATTGCATTTTTCCCGCGATCACATTCAAACAAAGACAGCGATACTGGATAATGGTCGGGTTTGACCCTATTTGAAATCCTCCATTATCACTATGCGTTCTTTTTACTGTGGTGACCTGCGGGCCGATGCCGTCGGTAAGACTGTAACCCTTTACGGCTGGGTAGACCGTCGCCGCGACCACGGTGGGGTGATTTTTCTAGATTTGCGTGATCGTACCGGCATTGTGCAAATTGTTAGCGATCCGGAACGCACGCCGGAATCCTACCCGGTTGCTGAAAAGGTACGCAACGAATACGTGGTGAAAATTGAAGGCCGCGTCAGCCAGCGCCGGGAAGGGGCCACTAATCCTAAGCTGCCCACAGGGGAAATCGAAATTTATGCCGATACCATTGAGTTGCTCAATGCGGTGCGTCGGCAAATGCCGTTTCAGGTTTCGACCACTGAGGAGGAGCCTGTCCGTGAGGAGCTGCGTCTAAAATATCGCTACCTGGACCTCCGGCGGGAGCGTATGGCTCGCAACCTACAACTGCGCCACAGCATTACCAAGGCCATGCGTCGCTTCCTCGAAGATGAGGAGAACTTCATGGAGGTGGAAACGCCGATTCTGACTAAGGCCACACCCGAAGGCGCTCGCGATTACATCTTGCCGTCGCGGGTGAACCCCGGCGAATGGTATGCCTTGCCCCAGTCGCCCCAACTCTTCAAGCAGTTGCTGATGGTCTCTGGTCTAGACCGCTATTACCAAATCGCCCGCTGTTTCCGTGACGAAGACCTGCGGGCCGACCGCCAGCCCGAGTTCACCCAGCTCGATATGGAAATGAGCTTCATGGACCAGGAGGAGATCCTGGCCCTGAACGAGCGGCTGGTGGCCCATGTCTTCAAAGCCGTAAAGGGGGTAGACGTGCCCACGCCTTTCCCCCGACTCACCTATGCTGAGGCCATGGACCGTTACGGCAGCGACAAGCCCGACACCCGCTACGGGCTGGAGCTGGTCAATGTGTCGGATATCGTGGCCGACTCCGGCTTTAAGGTCTTTTCCGGTGCGGTCAAGGGCGGCGGTGTGGTGAAGGTGCTGCCGATTCCGGGCGGCAATGACGCCATCTCTAACGTGCGCATTAAGCCGGGCGGAGACCTGTTTAAGGTGGCCACCGATGCCGGAGCGCGGGGCGTTGCCTATGTGCGGGTCCGCGAAAATGGTGAGATTGACACCATTGGCGCCATTAAAGACAATCTTACTCCCGAGCAAAAACAGGAGATGTTGAACCGGACGGGCGCTGAGGCCGGTCACCTGCTGCTGTTTGGTGCCGGTGATACGGCGACGGTGAACGCGACGCTGGATAAGCTGCGCCAGGCGGTGGCGGTTGAACTGGATCTGATTCCAGCAGACCAGCTGAACCTGCTGTGGGTGACGGATTTCCCTATGTTTGAGTGGAATGCGGACGAGAAGCGTTACGAAGCGCTGCACCACCCCTTTACCGCGCCCAATCCCGAAGATATTGACGACTTGACTACGGCGCGGGCTGTGGCCTATGACCTGGTGTTTAACGGTTACGAGTTGGGTGGTGGCAGTCTGCGTATTTTTCAGCCGGACGTTCAGAAGCAGGTGTTTGAAACCATTGGCCTGAGTGATGAAGAGGCTCAGGATAAATTTGGCTTCTTTGTCGAAGCCTTTGATTACGGTGCGCCGCCCCACGGGGGGATTGCCTATGGCTTGGATAGATTCGTGATGCTGCTAGCCGGGGAGCAGTCGATCCGAGATGCGATCGCATTTCCTAAGACCCAGCAGGCCCGCTGTCTCCTGACCCACGCCCCCTCCTCTGTGGATCCGCGCCAACTCAAGGAGCTGGAAGTGGCCTCTACTTATAAGCCCAAGAAAAAAGAGGAGCCTGAGGACTAGACCTGCAGGTCGGTGATCAAATGCACCCTGCCCTCTAGAAACCTGCGCTAGGATCGGGGGAAGACCTTACTAGACTGCGTTTGGAGTTATGACCATCGCAATTGTTGTCCTGCTCATTGGGCTGACGCCTGCGCTGCTGTCAGCTTGGGTCAGTGTGCGATCGCACCGCCGTGTCCAGGCTCGATTGCAGCTCGCCGTTGAAGCGGCCCACAACCAGCGGTTTCAAGACTGGGTGCGCCGCCACCCCGACGAACATTACGTCGATGGCATGGGCTTTGTCATTGGCGACATTACCTGTCGCTTTAATGCCCGTTCTCCCTATCTGCGCTGTGCTGAAAACCCGATGGGGCCCTGTCAAGATTGCCGGGCCTACGAAGAAACCGCTGCCTTGCAGCAGCTTTGAGGGTGGCGCAGGCGGCTACAGCGCCTGCGCTAGAAACGCATCTATCGCCTCAACCAGCTGATCTAACTCGGACTCCAGGGTGAAATAGTGGGTACAGGCCCGCACACAGCTGGGAGAGCGCAATGTGCGCAGATAAATCTGTTGCCTTTCCAGGACTTCCACCAATTGGTTATGCAAGGTCGGTGACGGATTGCCATTGGGGGTAATCTGAAACGACACAAGCCCTGATTCCGGTGGCCGTTTCAATAAGCAAGTGATGTTTCTCAGTCCGTTGAGGCGACCCCAGAGGTAGCTGCTCAAATGGGTGATGCGAAAGTAGCGCTGCTGAGCGGCGCCCCAGCGATCTTGAAAATCCATCGCGGCCCGTAGACTAGGGCAATGGGTTCCATCGGAGGTGGCAATTTCAAAGCGGCGGCCGTCCGGTTCCCAGTCCGTTGGCTGCCCGTGATCGTCAACTTGCACGCCGCGCCACCCGATATAGGTGGGATGCAGCTCAGCACGGGCCGCCTCAGAAACATAGAGTCCACC
>JBCBOC010000316.1:0-5305 GCA_039821475.1 Cyanobacteria bacterium J06632_22
GCCTCATCTCAACACCTTGTCTCGGTTGATGAGAATCAGCAGCTCCACATTCGCCCCGAAGCTTCCCCTACGGGTTTCAGCTCAACTGAGTTAGGTGATTTAACATGCAGCTTACGAACAGAATCCATTTCAGAAATTTACGCGGTGACCTCTTTGGTGGGGTTACCGCGGCCATTATTGCGCTACCGATGGCGCTGGCGTTTGGTGTCGCATCGGGTGCTGGCGCAGTCGCCGGCTTGTGGGGCGCGGTCCTAGTCGGCTTTTTTGCTGCCCTTTTCGGGGGGACGCCCACGCTGATCTCAGAACCCACGGGTCCCATGACGGTAGTCATGACTGCGGTCATTGCTAACCTCACCGCGGCCGATCCAGAGAACGGCCTACAAATGGCCTTCACAGTGGTGATGCTCGCGGGTGTGTTCCAGATGATCTTTGGCGCACTGCGGCTCGGTAAGTACGTCACGATGATGCCCTACACAGTGATTTCGGGCTTTATGTCTGGCATTGGCATCATTCTGGTTATTTTGCAGCTGGCACCATTTTTAGGGCAAGCCAGCCCTGCAGGCGGTGTTGTGGGCACACTGCGCTCGATTCCTGAGCTATTAAGCAACATTCAACCCGCCGAAACCTTCCTAGCCTTGGCGACGGTAGGGATCATTCTGTTCTTTCCCTCTAAGCTGAAGAAAATCGTCCCGCCTCAGCTTGTCGCTTTGATTGCGGGTACGGTTCTGTCCTTAGTCCTGTTCCCCGACCTCGATATTCGTCGCATCGGTGAGATTCCTCGCGGCTTCCCTGCACTGCAGATGCCGATGTTTAGCGGCGACCAACTGCAGCTCATGTTTGTTGATGCAGCCGTATTAGGCATGTTGGGCTGCATTGATGCCCTGCTGACATCAGTCGTGGCCGATAGCCTGACGCGCACCGAACACAACTCGAACAAAGAGCTGATTGGCCAAGGTCTTGGCAACTTAGTCTCCGGTCTATTTGGTGGGATTGCCGGTGCGGGCGCCACCATGGGCACAGTCGTTAATATTCAAGCGGGTGGCCGCACCGCACTGTCCGGTCTAACGCGTGCATTTGTTCTTCTCTTCGTCATCCTAGGGGCGGCTAATTTAGCTGCAACAATTCCGCTGGCTGTGCTCGCAGGTATTGCACTGAAAGTGGGTCTTGACATTATTGATTGGGATTTCCTCAAGCGTGCCCACAAAATCTCTCGAAAAGCAGCGCTGATCATGTATGGCGTGATTGCGCTAACGGTTTTGGTAGACCTGATTGCAGCAGTCGGCATTGGCGTCTTCGTTGCCAACATTCTCACCATTGAGAAAATGAGCAACCTACGGGCTGAGTCGATTCAGACGATTACAGATGCGGACGATGCCATCCTTCTGAGTGCTGATGAGAAGCGCTGGCTGGATGAAGGGAACGGCCGTGTGTTGCTGTTCCAACTGAGTGGTCCGATGATCTTCGGTGTCGCCAAGGCGATTTCCCGTGAGCACAATGCCATCAGCGACTGTGACGCTATCGTGTTCGACCTCAGCGATGTTCCCCACATGGGGGTAACGGCCTCTCTCACAATGGAAAGTGCCATCAAGGAAGCCGTTGAGAAGGAACGGGCCGTCTATATCGTTGGTGCAGCGGGTCAAACTCGCCGCCGCCTAGAAAAGCTGGGCGTCTTCCAACTGCTTCCGCCTGATCATCTCCATATGGCTCGATCTGAAGCACTGCGCCATGCGGCCTCAGCGTCTTACCCAGATTCCAGTTCCACCCCGTCATCCCTAGGTGCTCTGCCCCAGCAGGAGCCGGCAACCTAAGCCCGATAAAATGCCTGCTCAGGCTAGTTCAAGGTTAATCAGCCACGTCCAGCTTGAAACCGGCCGGTTTCGCTGCCAAAATCAATCTTGGACGTGGTCAGCCGCCGCCAGATCTGTTAGGACAAGGCTGCGCCGCCATTTCGTTATAGGCCAAGCGGAATCGCCTAACTCGGTTTTCTAACGTAAATGGCGAAGACTACATATCCTTGTCATGCTTTCTTTCGTTATCACTCAAGCAGGATGCTCGGTGTCCTCAACTAACAAGCACAACAGCTGCCCTGTCGATCGCTACCGTTTTTAGGTTAGACCGATGCAATCTCTCCTTTGGA
The DNA here is from genome assembly GCA_039821475.1 of Cyanobacteria bacterium J06632_22. GTDB lineage: Bacteria > Cyanobacteriota > Cyanobacteriia > Phormidesmidales > Phormidesmidaceae > CAWUKV01. Next base: position 2,138 of record JBCBOC010000316.1, read on the forward strand.
TAGCCGTTGCCTGTAGCCTTTTGGCCGTTGCCAACCTGCTTTCTAAAGATGAAGTCCATACGCTAGCGCTCGGCAGCGCGGGTATTTTCACTGGGCTATGGGGCTTGGCTACGGCCCCCAGCCTTCTACAGATTGGCCTCGGACTGTTAACTGTAGGCTGGCTTCAAGTTGGCTGGCTTAGGTCCTAACAACAGTCCAGGCAACTTCTTTACCTCTGCATTCATCATTCATTAGAGAACATGACCATGCTTGATCTCTTGAATTCGCTGAATCCCACTGGATTAATATTTAGTGGTTTTCCCTTGCATCTATTGGCGACAACGCCTGAGGCAGATTATGGCCCGTTTGTTTTGATTGGCGTCCTGCTTAGCCTGATTACGGTGTACATCACCAGTAAGCTGGGCGGAGAACTGTCAAAACGACTCGACTTACCCCCGGTCCTGGGTGAGCTAGTCGGCGGTGTGGTCGTTGGTATTTCGGTCTTGCATCTGGTGATGTTTCCCGAAAACAGCGCCGCAGCGACCGACTCGCTGATTATGCGCGGCATGCAGTGGATGGGCGACCTGGACGCAGCTGCCCTGACTCATATCTTTCAAAGTCAGAGCGAAGTTATTTCGGTGCTGGCTGAGCTGGGTGTGATTGTCCTGCTCTTTGAAATTGGTCTAGAGTCGGACCTGCGAGAACTGACTAAGGTGGGTTCCCAGGCGGCAGTCGTCGCCGTAGTTGGGGTCGCTGCACCGTTTCTCCTCGGCACCGTTGGATTGGTTGCCCTGTTCCACGTGCCCCTAATTCCAGCCGTCTTTGCTGGTGCCGCACTGACGGCCACCAGTATCGGTATTACCTCCAAGGTTCTCTCTGAGCTCGGCCACCTCAAATCTACAGAGGGTCAGATTATTGTTGGTGCAGCGGTGATTGACGATGTGCTGGGCATTATTGTTCTGGCGGTGGTCGCGAGTCTGGCTAAGACGGGGGAAGTGGACCTGCTTAACGTGGTTTACCTGATTGTCAGCGCCAGTGCGTTCCTGCTGGGCGCGATATTCCTGGGCAAGTTTTTCAACACCAGCTTCGTTGCGATCGCAAGCAAACTGCAAACCCGAGGAGCCCTATTGATTCCAGCGTTCACCTTTGCCCTGGTCATGGCCTTTCTTGCGAGCGCCATTCACCTGGAAGCGATTTTGGGTGCCTTTGCCGCTGGCCTTGTCCTGGATGAAACTGACAAGCGTAAGGAGCTAGACCAGCAGGTCATGCCCATCGCTGACATCTTAGTGCCTATCTTCTTTGTGACCGTTGGCGCCAAGGCAGACCTGAGCGTACTTAACCCCGCAGTGGCCGAAAACCGAGCTGGGTTGATTATCGCCACCTTTCTGATCGCTGTGGCCATCATCGGTAAGCTCGTGACCGGCTGGGCCGTATTTGGCAAACCGGGCGTCAACCGGGCGGCCATCGGTGTCGGCATGATTCCCCGTGGTGAAGTGGGTTTAGTCTTTGCGGGCATTGGCTCGGCCAGCGGCGTACTGGATCGTCCCTTGGAGGCGGCTATTATCGTCATGGTAATTCTTACCACTTTCCTAGCACCGCCGCTGCTGCAGCTCACGTTAAAGGATTCGGATACAGCTGAAGCAAAACCTGAAAAAGGGTTATCTGAGCTGACGGCTGTAGCGGAGTAATAACCTTCCGACTAGGGGGCGGCCCAATTGCTGCCCCTGCACAGTCGGCCTAAGCTTAACAACTGTTTTTTGTGGGATAGGCCATTGATTCTAATTTTAGAAGCCAGCATATTTGCCACTGTCTTATTGGGGTTCTTCGGCATTGTCTTCAAGCAGAATTTGCTGATGAAGATTCTCTCGATGGACGTGATGAGCACTGGCGTGATTGCCTGCTATGTGTTGGTTGCCGCTAGGGGAGGCGTATTCTCCCCGATTTTGTCTGGTAAGGACGGGCCAGTTGCCTATGCAGACCCCGTACCCCAGGCCGTCATTTTGACGGCGATCGTCATCGGTTTTTCGATCCAGGCCGTCATGTTAGTGGGGGTGATTAAACTCTCTCGCGATAATCCTACCCTGGAGACCTCAGAAATCGAGCGGGAGCACCTGTCATGAGCGACCTGCAGACGATTACGCTAGCGTGGGTTGCCCTACCGCTCTTGGCTGGCTTTAGCACCTACTTGCTGCCCAAGATAGACCGTCTACTGTCTCTAGGCGTCGCTCTTGGATCAGTAGGCTACGCGCTGGGTCTCTTGTTCTTTTGGCCACAGCTGTCGGTACAGCTGATCGGCAGTTTTGGCGTTACGCTGCAGGCTGATCAGCTCAGCGGTTTTTTTATCCTGACTAATGCGCTAGTGACGGCGGCAGTTGTGCTCTACTGCTGGACTAAGGACAAGTCAGCTTTTTTCTATACCCAGCTCACCATTGTCCACGGCAGTGTCAACGCAACCTTTGTCTGCGCCGATCTCATCAGTCTGTATGTTGCCCTAGAGGTCATCAGCATTGCAGTTTTCTTGCTGATTGCCTACAACCGCACCAATCGAGCCATTTGGGTCGCGTTGCGATACCTATTCGTCAGCAACGTGGCCATGTTGTTCTACCTGATTGGCGCTATCTTGATCTATCAGTCCAATGCTTCCTTTGCCTATAGCGGTCTACAGGGAGCGCCCCCGGAGGCCATTGCGCTAATTTGCCTGGGCCTGCTGACGAAAGGTGGCATCTTTGTCTCTGGCCTATGGCTACCCCTTACCCACTCCGAGAGCGAGACTCCGGTCTCTGCGCTACTGTCCGGATCGGTAATTAAGGCTGGCATTTTTCCATTGGTGCGATTTGCCCTAATGGTTCCAGAGATGGAGTCGATGGTGCGTTTTTTTGGTGTGGCCACCGCCCTGTTGGGCGTCAGCTACGCTGTCTTTGAAAAGGATGCTAAACGCATGTTGGCTTTTCATACGATCTCCCAGTTGGGATTCGTGCTGGCAGCGCCAGAGGTCGGTGGTTTTTATGCCCTGAGTCACGGGTTAGTAAAGTCCGCTCTATTTTTGTGTGCCGGGAACTTGCCCAGCCGCAACCTAAAAGAGCTGCGCCATATGACACTGCCCACCCCCCTATGGATTGCCCTCGCCATGGCAAGTTTTTCCATCTCTGGATTTCCACTGTTGTCAGGGTTTGGGGCTAAGGTGCTGAC
>JBCBOC010000204.1:0-6569 GCA_039821475.1 Cyanobacteria bacterium J06632_22
ACTTTCGGCTGCCAAATGAACAAGGCCGACTCCGAGCGTATGGCTGGCATTTTGGACAATATGGGGCTGCAATGGACGGATGACCCCTTCACTGCGGATGTGGTGCTATACAACACCTGCACCATTCGCGATAACGCCGAGCAAAAGGTGTATTCGTACCTGGGCAAGCAGGCCAAGCGCAAACATGAAAATCCTGACCTGACTTTGGTTGTGGCGGGCTGTGTCGCCCAGCAAGAGGGCGAGTCGCTGCTGCGTCGGGTGCCAGAGCTAGACCTGGTGATGGGCCCCCAACATGCCAACCGGCTAGAAGATTTGCTGGAGCAGGTGTTTAGCGGCAATCAGGTGGTGGCTACTGAGCCGATTCACATTATCGAAGACATCACCAAGCCCCGCCGTGACAGCAACATTACCGCATGGGTCAATGTGATTTACGGCTGCAACGAGCGCTGTACCTACTGTGTGGTGCCTGGTGTACGAGGGGTAGAGCAGTCTCGTACCCCCGAAGCCATTCGCGCTGAGATTGAGGTGTTGGGACGCCAGGGCTATAAAGAAGTCACCCTGCTGGGTCAAAACATTGATGCCTACGGACGGGACCTGCCGGGGATCACCCCAGAAGGTCGCCGCCAAAATACCCTGACGGATCTACTGCACTTTATTCACGATGTCCCTGGCATCGAGCGCATTCGCTTTGCCACCAGCCACCCCCGCTACTTCACCGAACGGCTGGTCAAGGCCTGTCATGAGCTGCCGAAGGTGTGTGAGCACTTTCATATCCCGTTTCAGTCTGGCGATAACGATGTGCTAAAGGCTATGGCCCGGGGCTATACCCACGAAAAGTACCGCCGCATCATCGATACGGTCCGTCGCTATATGCCCGATGCGGCCATCAGTGGTGATGCCATTGTGGGCTTCCCGGGGGAAACCGAGGCCCAGTTTCAAAACACGCTCCAGTTGGTTGAGGACATTGGCTTTGACCAGCTGAATACGGCGGCCTATTCGCCGCGCCCCAACACCCCTGCGGCAATCTGGGATAGCCAGCTTGATGAACAGACCAAAAGCGATCGCCTGCAACGGCTGAATCATCTAGTCGCGACCAAAGCTGGAGAGCGCTCGCAGCGCTATCGCGATCGCATTGAAGAAATTCTGGTAGAAGGTGTGAATCCCAGAAATCCCAATCAGGTTATGGGGCGCACCCGAACCAATCGACTGACCTTTTGCGAAGGCGATATCACCGAGCTGAAGGGGCAGTTGGTACCCGTACGAATTACCGAGGTTCGTGCGTTTAGTCTCACCGGTGAGCGAGTCAAAGTGGCCGCTATGGCTTAGCGGCTCGCACCCTAGGGCAGCCTCAAGCCTCAAAGTTTGGGTTGAGACGGGCGAATACTGCCTAACGAACAGTATGAGTTCTGTAGTCGTTGACGATCAAAGCCCTTGCACTATCTTGTATGTCTTGTATGTTGAGAGGGGAAGCGCTATCTCGCTGACCTCGCCGACCCTAGATTTTAGAGTTGACACTGTCCTAGGCTTTGCAAACCATTGTCAATCGGTTGAGATAAATTAAGAATAATCTTGCATACTTGAATCTTCTGCGAGATTTATAGTCTCTGCTATTGACGTTAGAGAAGCGATTTAGCACACCGATTGTAGATAACCTGTTTGACCGTTAACGAAGTGGCCTTGCAGACATCTCCTTGAGGGGCTAATGGCCGCTGTCAGCTTCTCCCCATTGACTGAACGACTGCTGAACGACTGCTGAACTACTGCACTCTATTCTCCACAGCATGCAGACGAGCCAGAGTAACCCTGCCCAGAGCAATGTGCCGGTCTATCTTCAAATTGCCGAAAATCTGCGCAGACGAATCGATGAACAGGTTTATGCCCTGGGAGACCGGCTGCCAACGGAGGCTAAGCTGGCGGCTGAGTTCGGGGTGAATCGCCACACACTACGTCAGGCGGTGGCGGTGCTGCGCCAGGAGGGTGTTCTGAAGGTGGAGCAGGGGCGCGGCACCTTTGTGGCGGCAAGACCCATTCGCTACCCGATTGGCAGCCGAGTGCGCTATAACGAAGCGCTCAAGGCCCAGGGTATCACCGCTCAAAGTGACATTATCAAGCACATTGCGGTGCCCGCTGACGGTGCGATCGCAGCGGCCTTGGGGATAGAACCCGGGCAGTCCGTTGCCTTAATTCAAAGGTTGAGTACAGCAGATGACGTCCCCATTTGCCTGAGTTCTGGCTATTTCCCCCTGCATCGTTTTCCCGAGTTACTTTCCGACACCAGTCTGACCACTTTGAAAAGTATGGGGTCTATTTCGCGATGGTTGCGGCAGCAGTATGGCTGTGACCATATTCGTCGCGAGACCGTGGTATCAGCTCGATTGGTCAAAGCGCCGAATGCGCAGCTTTTAGGCCTACCGCTCAATCAGCCGATTCTGCGTGTTGAGTCGATCAACGTAGACCAATCGGGCCAGGTGATTGAGTACGGCGTTAGTCGGTTTAGGGGCGACTGTATGGAACTGGTGTTTCAAAACGAGGTCTAGCAGACTGGTGCGTGCCCGGCGCTGTTCTATCCGTTGGTAAACTCCCCTACGCGTTATGGGAAGCCGTGCCAGGAGGTGAGTCACGGAGCGCTCTGTGCTGAAGGAATGGCCAGACTCAGAGGCTTGAGCAAAGTGACAGTAGTAAAACCGCTACTTTCGTAAAGTTACTGACCGAAATGGCGCCAAATCATTCTGTAGCTACCCTGCGACCACCATTGGGCAAACTGTACTGTCGGCCCGGTATGCGGGTGGCAACTGCCACGGTGCACGCTCTGCTTAGCGGACGGCTCGACCGTCCTAAGTAGCAAACCTTATAGCAGCCGACGGGTTGGTAGACCTATTCGACTGCGTCGCGAAACTTCAGGATAGCGGCCTTCAGTGCTGAGAACTGTCCTGGTAACGCGACACATCAACACACTTCAGGAGAATGAAACGCATGGCTTTAACTCGCCTACGCTTTGCTGCGGCTGCGCTGCTGCTAACCGCTTCCCTCGTTGCATGCAGTAAAGATGAAGCTGCCGAAATTGAACCGGTTGCCGGTGACACGGCGGCAGAAACCACGGAGGCTGCTGAACCTGAAGCTGCCTCCGTTGCCCCCAATGCCGGTGCGGTCACAGCAGGAACCTACACCAACGACTTCTTTGGCTTCACCATGGAGTTTCCCACGGAGTGGGCAGTGGCCTCGGATGAGACCGCTGAAGAACTCCAGGACATGGGCTCAGATATTGTTGCTGGGGATGACGCAGCGCTACAGGCCTCGATTGAAGCCGCTGAGCAAAACACCTATCAGCTCCTAATGATTTCAGAACAGCCGGTGGGTGCGCCGGTCACGACCTTTAACCCCAACGTGGTCGTGATGGCCGAGAAGGTTTCTCATCTACCAGGTATTGCCACTGGCGGAGACTACCTAATCAACGTGAGCAATCTGTTAACCCAGACCGAACTGCCCTACGAATCGAAAGGGGAACCTTACGAAGTCGAAATCGGCGGACAAACGTTCCACCGGGCTGACTTTAGCCTGAACGCTGGGGGGATGGACATTAAGCAGTCTTACCTGGCGCTGATTAAAGATGGGTATGCCCTGGGCTTTATTCTGTCTGGTACAGACGAGAGCATCACCCAGCTTGAGGACATTGCCACGTCCATGAAGTTCTAGAACCAGAGATCACAATGAGTGGACTGTTGATTGCTGCTATGGCCGTCGAAGGGTTCGTCGACCCATGCAACGGCATCGAGGGGCTCCAACTCAAGTCCTAATGTCTCTAGCGGGTGGCCATCTTGGCCACCCTTTTTCGATTAGGTATAGGGCCCTCCAACCCATTTGACGGCGTCGAAGGGTTCTACAGCAACCGCCACAAACGTTAAAATTAGGGCTGATGCTTCTCCTCTTGAGCCCATGACAACCCTCCCTGTCCCAACCGTTTCGGCGACCTCCCCCGGGGAGGTGCTGGCCGCGCAGAGAGCCTATTTTGTCACTGGGGCAACAAAGCCCGTGGCGTTTCGCCTAGCCCAACTGCAGCGACTGAAGGCAGCTATTTTGGCCCGCCAAACCGAAATTGTTGCCGCCGCCCGGGCAGACCTAGGCCGCCCAGAGTTCGAGGGCTATTTTGAACTTAATATCTTGGATGAGCTGGGCTATTTGCTCAAGCATTTAAAACGGTGGACCCAACCTCGAAAGGTGCAGGTCCCGTTGACGCAACTACCGGGTACGGCCTGGATCCAGCCAGACCCGCTGGGTGTCGTTCTGATCATTGGTCCCTGGAACTACCCCTTTCAACTGGTTATTTCACCGCTGATGGGTGCGATCGCAGCCGGAAACTGCGCCATTATTAAACCTTCAGAGCTGGCCCCAGCCACCTCCCGAGTCGTGGCCGATCTGATTCGAGAAACCTTTGAACCCCACCATGTGGCCGTGCTAGAGGGCGGCGTAGAAGCATCTCAGGCACTGCTGGCCGAGAAATTCGACCATATCTTTTTTACGGGCGGTACCCGCATTGGCCAAATTGTCATGGAAGCGGCGGCCAAACAGCTCACCCCCGTAACCCTGGAGTTGGGCGGTAAGAGCCCCTGCATCATCGATAAAGACGTCAACCTGGCGGTGGCAGCAAAGCGAATTGCCTGGGGTAAATATTTGAACATGGGCCAAAGCTGCGTTGCCCCAGACTATTTGCTGGTGCATGAAGACATTAAGCAGCCCCTTCTAACTGAGTTTCAACAGGTGCTAACTGAGTTTTTTGGAGACGATCCAGCCCGTAGCCCAGACCTAGCCCGAGTGGTGAATGACCGCCAGTTTGACCGGTTGACAGGATTGCTAGCGGGTGAAACGGCCACCATTGGCGGAGAGACTGACCGTGACAGCCGCTATATTGCGCCTACCGTACTGGGCGACGTCAGCTGGGATGCCCCCATTATGCAGGACGAGATTTTTGGCCCGATTCTGCCGGTGCTCACCTACCGTGACATGGGTGATGCCATCGCCCAAATCAATGCCCGCCCCAAACCGCTGGCGCTATATATTTTCAGTAACGACAAGGTCATTCAAGATCGCGTCCTGTCTGAAACCTCTTCAGGCGGTGTCTGTATTAACGATGTGTTCTTACATTTGGCGATTTGGGGTTTACCCTTTGGCGGGGTGGGGAACAGCGGCATTGGCGCTTACCATGGCAAGGCCAGCTTTGATACCTTTTCCCATCAAAAGAGTGTGCTCAGAAAGCCTTTTTGGTTTGATCTGGCCTGGCGCTATGCGCCCTATGCCAACAAGCTGGGCTTTTTCAAAAAAGTGATTGGTGCGTCCTAGGGGATTGTCAATGCTAAAAGTTGACACACCACCCATAACGCTCGCTTAGGAATTTTTTGGCATCCAAATACCCAGTCTGAGAGCCCAGTGGCCTGCAACCGCGCACAAATGTATGTGGCGGTTCGTTTGCGGCGCTATTGCTACCTAAGGGAAAGCCACAGCTTTGTGGGCGATCAACGTGAAGCAATATGTCTGGCACCCGTGAGTTTATAAAGCGTTGGTAAGTGCTAGTAAAGGCTCCCTAAAAATGCTGTTGCCTTTACCTACTCTTAACGTACTGAATCCGGAATTACCCTAGCTTAATCATTAAACTGCCGTCAGAGGCTAGTTGCTTGGCTGTTACAGCATTTGCTCTGGGGCTTCAGGCCCCTGGTGGGACTTAATTGCGGTTAGCAGCCTACCTCCTGTGCACCCCCTACATCAGCGGGGCGTGATGATGACGGAGGCTAGTCTGCGGCGCATTCTTGGTTTCAAGGGCATCAATTCGTTCACTCCACTTTTCAGTTCCAATACTTGTTTCCTATGTCACTCAAATTGACGTTGGGTGCGCTCGCACCCGCGGCCCTGTTTCTTGGTGCGATCTCAGCCCCTGCGGATGCGCTTAGCCTAAATCGTTTGGGCGGTGCCGAAGTTGAAGGCGGCGCAGAGATCTCTGCGTTTGATCCCGACAGCGATAACCTGTTCGTCACCACTGGCGACACCATCGAGATCTTCAACCTGTTTGATCCCGCTAACCCCACCTTTGTCAGCTCCATTGACCTGACTGATCCGACTAATATTGGTGGCTTTGCGAGCGGTGGCGTTAACAGCGTTGCCTTTAGCAACGGTATCTTGGCCGCTGCCATTGAAGCGGACGACAAGCAAGCTGAAGGTATTGTTGCCTTCTTTAATGCGGCAGGCGTTTTTGATAAGAGTTTTGTTGTGGGTGCCCTGCCCGACATGGTGACCTTTACCCCCGACGGTACTAAGGTGCTGGTTGCGAACGAAGGCGAACCTGATGACGGCATTGATCCTGATGGCTCTGTCAGCATTATTGATATTTCCGGCGAATTCGAGAGTTTAGGGCAACAAAATGTTGCTACTGCTGATTTTCTCCGATTCAATGGGAGAGAAGCTGACTTGCGCGGAGATGGGGTGAGAATTTTCCCCGATGCAACGGTTGCTCAAGACGTAGAGCCTGAGTACATTGCGGTGTCGCCGGATGGTACGAAAGCGTTTGTGACGCTGCAAGAGAA
>JBCBOC010000287.1:0-5627 GCA_039821475.1 Cyanobacteria bacterium J06632_22
AGCACGGATCAACACTGAGTTTATTGAAGTGGTCCGGCCTGACTACCTAAAGATGCGGGTATGGGAGCGGGGTGCAGGTGCCACGCTAGCCTGTGGGACGGGGGCCTGCGCCTCTCTCGTGGCTGGCGTATTAAATGGAAAGTGCGATCGCACCGCTACCCTAGAACTGCCCGGCGGTCCCCTCGTCATTCAATGGTCCGCCGACAATAACCATATTTATATGACGGGCCCCGCTAAGCTCGTCTTCAGCGGCCAAACGGCCTAGCGCTCAGCTGCGAACGATTTAGGTAAATCTGGTGGGGCGCAGTGCCCTCACCTCGTCACCGACACCAATGATCATTCTGACCAACGACGATGGCTTTGATGCCCCAGGCATTCAAGCCCTACAGGCGGCCCTGAAGCTGGCCTTCCCCGATCAGCCCAGCGCTATCGTAGCCCCAGATCAGCACCTATCCGGCTGCAGCCATCAGCTCAACCGAGGTGGCCCCATTACCATCGACCAGCGGGGCGAGCATGCCTATGCCATTGGCGGCACTCCTGCCGACTGCACACGAGTGGCGCTGAGCTATCTCTATCCCGAAGCCCAATGGGTACTGTCGGGCATCAACGCAGGGGGCAACCTAGGCTCAGACATTTATGTGTCGGGGACCGTTGCCGCTGTACGGGAGGCAACCCTGCTGCGGGTCCCGGGCCTAGCGGTGTCGCACTACATTTACAACCGTCAGCCCGTCGACTGGGACCAGGCCGCTGAGCGGGCCGCCCGAGTCCTCTCTGCCTTTATGACGACGCGCCTAGAACCCGGCACCTTTTGGAATGTGAATCTACCCCACAGCGCAACCGAGCCACAGATTCGGGTCTGTACCTGCTGTACCCAGCCCCTGCCCACCGAGTACGTGGTAGAAAATAATACGTTTCGGTATGTCGGTCAGTATCGCGATCGCAAGCGTGATCCCGGCGCAGACACTGAGACCTGCCTGAAGGGTGACATCAGCGCGGTCAAAATTCGCCTGTGGTAACGATTGTTTTTTTAGTAACATGCTTTGAAGCTATTGCCCCTAGGGCAGTCGTAGGCTTATCGAAGCACTCGACAGCGTCGCAGAGCACCAGCACTTAGGGCTTTAGTCCCAGAGACTAGACCTTAGCAGTGCAACAGATACAACAGACAGTAAGGCGGTTATGACCCAGCTTCAAAATGCTTTTACGCTCTTTTTGAGTCTGCTGGTAGAGGCGGTTCCATTTTTGCTAATTGGCGTTGCCTTCTCTAGCCTGCTACTGTTTTTTGTCAGCGAGCAAAAGCTGGTGGGCATCCTGCCCAAAAACCCGCTCTTAGGCGCCCTTGCGGGCAGTCTGATGGGCGTGTTCTTTCCGGTGTGCGAATGCGGTAATGTGCCCGTTGCCCGTCGGCTGATTGTCCAGGGCGCACCCTCCGCTGTCGCTATTGGGTTCCTGCTCGCTGCGCCGACCATTAATCCCGTCGTATTTTGGGCAACGTGGGTGGCCTTTCGCGATCAGCCTGAAATCGTGTTTATGCGGGTAGGGTTTACGCTTATCATTGCCACGACAATTGGCTGGGTCTTTAGTCGCCAAAAGGACATGCGGCCCTTACTTCAGGACAATGTAGCCCGCAGTATGATGCGCCCTGCTCCATCGAAATCACCTCGCCAGGGTGAATCCCTACTCAGCTCGGGAACGTATCTGATACAGTCCCCCGGTCAGACGTTACAGCTCGATACCGCTGGGGCTGCCGCATTCGTTGCTAACCCCTTTCAAGACAAGCCCTGGCCCGTAAAGCTCCGGCTCATGCTTGAAAACATGATCTACGAGCTGCGAGAGTTAGCCGCAGTGCTCGTGATGGGAAGTGCGATCGCAGCGACAGTTCAGGTGGCCATTCCCCGTGATGTGATTTTGAATTTAGGCCAAGGTATCGTCACCTCCATCATTGCCATGATGATACTGGCAGCAGTGGTCTCCATCTGCTCCACCGTGGATTCATTCTTTGCCCTGTCATTCGCCTCGACCTTTACCAGTGGTTCGCTCCTGGCGTTCCTGCTATTTGGCCCTATGATTGACCTCAAAAACATCGGCCTGATGATGACAGTCTTCAAAGGACGGGCCGTCACCTATATGTTTGTGCTGGCCGCCCAGCTTTGCTTTGTTCTTGCCTTGGCGGTAAATCTCTATGTCGGCTAAACGTTACGCAAAATCTCCGCCCCCATCCCCACGGCAACCACGTCTCCCCTGGGGAGATATTCTTGATGTCCTAACGCTGCTAACCTGGAGCCTCATGCTCTTCCGGTACTGGATCACCGGCAAGCTACTGGTACTTTTACATCCTGACTATGCCTGGCTGTCCCACAGTGCCGCAGTGGTATTACTACTGTTGGGTCTATTTAAGCTCACACAAATTATCCTTAACCTAAAACAAGCGCCCGGTGGCGGCCGCTCAACCCCTGGTCACGTGACACTGTTACCGCCAAAGTTCAGCAGCTTTGTCCTATTGACCGTAGCCGTATTTGGCCTCATCTACACGCCCCGCGCCTTCGCTAGCGAAACAGCCATTCAACGGGGCATCGCCGATACACTGACGCTAACGAGATCTCAACCCCAGCGGTTTGTTCGACAAACTTCGCCAGACGAGCGCACCATTATTGACTGGGTTCGCACGCTCAACGTTTACCCTGAACCCGATGCTTATACAGACCAGCCCATCAAGGTCCAAGGGTTTGTCATTCACCCTGAAAACTGGCCTGATGACTATCTCATGATTTCACGTTTTGTGCTGACCTGCTGCGCAGCCGACGCTTACCCTGTGGGGCTGCCCGTAAAACTCGCCGTTTCTCGCCAGGCCTATCTCGTAGATGGCTGGCTCGAAATTACCGGCAAAGCAGCTACAGATACGCTCGATGGGTTACGTCAGCTGATCATCATTCCAGACGAGCTCGAACCGATACCCGAGCCCCGCAATCCTTACGAATACTGAGGTACGGCCGCCCTTGTGTCACGGCGAAAGCCCCATCGGCCTTAGAGCTCGCCTTATTCCGCCAAAGCCCATTACTTGTTCTGACCTACTGCTATGAGCTCCCGTCCCCGTCGCCTGCAACCGCTAGATCGCCTATCACTCAGCCTGATGGTCCTACTTGGCGTGATTATTGCAGTCCTGGTGACATTTGGTCAGGGCGCCGCTGCACGCGTCCGGGAATTTTCTTGGGCCGATCAAAACGTTAGCGCAGCAGATGAAGCCTTCCTACTGACCTTCAGTCGCCCGATGGAGCGGGACAGTGTCGAACAGAATCTAATCATTGCCCCCCCCTTGCCGGGTAAGTTCAGTTGGGCCGGTCGACGCATGGCCTACACCCTTGACCAGCCCGCCCCCTACGGCGAAAATTTTGAAATATCTTTACCCCAAGCCAGCGATCGATTTGAACCCGAGGCAGGCAACTTTGAAGCCTTTTCAAGCGCCTTTAAAACACGAGATCGCGCCTTTGCCTACATCGGAGTTGAAGGCGAAAATCAAGGCCGTCTCGTTCTCTACAATTTCACACAGCAGACTGAAACACCACTTACCCCAACCGATTGGGTCGTCCTGGACTTCGAGCCTTACCCCGACGGCAGCAGAATTCTATTTTCAGCAACGGACTATCAGTCCTATCAAACCAATACCAAGAATCAAAGCCTATACACCGTGACGACTGGCCTTGGGCTCTCAAAATCTAAATCCAACACTAAATCTTGGTGGCAAGCCTGGAAAACTGACCCACCGAAAATGGCCGGTCAAATTGAACCCATTCTGGGCAGTATCGACTATCAAAACCTTAAATTTGACCTGTCCCCCAACGGCCAAACAATTGTGGTGCAGCGCATCAGTCAAACAGATCCTAATGATTTTGGGCCGTGGGTTCTGCCTGAGGGGGCGCCCCCCCGACGGCTAGAGACAGAACCTGGCGGCGATTTCATCATTGCACCCGACAGCCAATCGCTACTTCTGCAGCAGGGCCAGGGCACCGCTGTGATTGCATTGACTGAAACGGCGGACGAATCTGCTGGTGAAACCCTAGACTTTTTACCTGAGTATGGCCTGGTATTGGACGTTGCCGATGATGGCTCGGCAGCCGCCATGGTGAGCTTCAACCAGGACGATCCAGAAAAGCGCTACACCCAATCTCTCTTCTGGGTATCTAACCAAGGGGAAGAAAAACCCTTACTCAACGCCACAGGCGCCATCTTAGATGCACAGTTCGATCCGACCCATCAACTTATTTACTGCTTGATCAGCCAGCTTTTGCCCGGCGAGACCTACCAGGTCCAACCCTACCTAATTGCAGTCAATACTGATACGGGAGAACTCTACGACCTACTGGCACTGCCTCCACAGCCCTCAGCCAGAATGAGCCTCTCACCAGATGGATTGGCTGTTCTCTACGACGAAACCGTCGAAGTCACAACATCGGCTAATCCAATTCGCACCAGCGATGGGCGCACCATCGAAACTGGAAAGCTCTGGCTCGTCCCACTATTTCAGACTCAGCAGAGTAGACTGAACAATCAACCCAACCCAGCTGAGCCGGAAACACTCCCCTTCCCAGGATTGTCCCCGACCTGGATGCCCTAAGAAAAGAGAAAACTCAGTAAACAACAAAAAGTTCGGGATAATCGAATCGCTACTATGCCCCAGAAGTATTGGTACTAGTGCTCAGTGGGCACTCGAGAAGTTCTCTCAAGGTACATATTTAAGAACACATTAGCAGCCGAAGGTTCAAGGGAATCCAACGCTTTAATGATCTCAGGCACCGAATCAGCCAGCGGATCGCTGACCTCATTCACCCACTGATTAACGGTGGAACGGGCAACGCCCATCGTTACTGCAAGACGGTTCTGAGAGATACCGTACTGCGTCAAAACATGCTTTAGTGCTTTTCCTGCCCTTCCCATTGCTCAATATCTCAATGTAATGTACGAAGTTTAGAAGAGTCTGTATATACGACTCTTCCTGTTCAAGACTACTTGTCCCCAGCCATCAATCCCGGAAGTATTTAGACAATTTGCAGGACATTTTATACAACATGCGCAATTTTCATCCGAGATAATACGGATTCTAGCCTGTGTTCGCAGTCTCTGAAGTCCCTATGGGAGAATAATTAACCCAAAACCGGTCATTGAGCATGTCGTTTAACAGGTTCGAAAAGCTACATCGGTCAGCGTCACAGGCTGACACCACAGGGGAAACACCCCTCTGCATTTGTCATTTACCAATGGGCGAGTAAATTTTTGTAAATCACTCGCCTTCAACAGTGCTTTCGGTCCTGCTGCTGTTTTGACAGCCCTCTATACAGGGCCGCTTTACTGGAATTGTCGTGTCTACAGGGCACTGCTACGAGAACAGCTTTTTGAGAATTTAAAATGATAGCTAACTTTATCTCGAATGCACTCTCAGAATGTGCCAATTTTCGAAATAGAACATTGTTCAAAAGTCCCGAAGCAGGATAAATCAATGCCAAATACAGCCCTCATGTTCCTTCAGATAAGACTGAACCAGCATTTTACTGTGCACCAGGCAGGCTATTTTAGCTGGGCATCCTACCTAAATGGTGAAGACTAAACATAGCCGTTGCCACAAAGGCCCTTGATTG
>JBCBOC010000305.1:0-5413 GCA_039821475.1 Cyanobacteria bacterium J06632_22
AATACGCCGCAGGCCATAGTTCAGGCAGCATAGGTCCAATTCACATCCAAGTTGTTGGCTATGTAGCAACCGCCACGAACGTTTGTGCGCGGTTGCGGGCCCCTTGGCGACCATACCAGGGTTGCACAGCCAGAACTGTCCTAAGCGCTTGGCCCAACACGGTGTGCGGGGTTAACCCTGGAAGAAAATACGCTTATTGAGCCATTTTCTTAGAAGCAAAGTGGCGAGCGCGATATCCTGCGCCTGCGATGGAACTCCATTTAAGCTATCCAGCTTGGCGTTAGCCATGGCACTGTTTAAATTTTTTGCCACTGCCGCACCAGCAGGGCTCGTTGCGTTTGGGGTGCAGGGGGGGCAGCCGTTTCCCATCGAGATAGAACCATTGGCCATTCTGGCGGGTAAACCGGGACCGTTCGTGGAGTTGCCCTGGGTTAGGGTCGGCATAAACTGCCACAAACTCTACTACGCCCGTCTTGTCTTGGCTTTGACCCTTTTGCGTAGCCAGCACCGTTAGCCTCAGCCACCGCGTGTTTTTAATGGTTTTAGCCAGCTCAAAACGCTCCTCAAAGGTGCGCTGGCTAGGGTGATGCGTCTTGAATAGGTAGTCTGCTTTGCCCTTGGCATAGGCGGTATATCGCGATCTCATCAGAGCCTCTGCTGTGGGAGCTGGCCTATCGCCATCCACATAAGGACCACAGCAGTTGCCATAGTCTTGCTGACTTCCGCAGGGACAAGCCTCTGAGCGTTTCATTGCAACTTATAGGTTTGGGGATTTAGATGTCCAAATCCGCCATATTCAGCTTTGGTCCGTAAGTTTCGATGAACTCGCGGCGTGGCGCTACGCGGTCACCCATCAGTACCGTAAAGATCCGATCTGCCTCGGCGGCATCTTCAATTTCTACCTTTTTCAGCGTTCGGGTTTCAGGATTCATGGTGGTATCCCACAGCTGCTGAGGCATCATCTCGCCCAGACCCTTAAACCGTTGGACGGTGTACTTAGCATTGGCCGGCAGCTCGCCAATGCGAGTTTGCAGTTCTCTATCGCTGTAGCAGTAGGCATGGTTGCGGCCCCGCTCCAGCTTATATAGGGGCGGACAGGCGATGTATACATAGCCCTGATCTACCAGTTCCCGCTGATAGCGGTAGAAGAAGGTGAGCAGCAGCGTCCGAATATGGGCCCCGTCCACGTCTGCGTCCGTCATTAGACAAATGCGGTGATAGCGCAACTGCGACTCGTCAAATTCCTCGCCCTTGATGCCTAGGCCCAAAGCTGTGATCAGGGACTGGACCTCGTTGTTTTTATAGATCTTTGAGTCGTCGGTTTTCTCAATATTGAGGATCTTGCCGCGCAGGGGCAGAATCGCCTGAAAACGTCGATCGCGGCCCTGCTTGGCGCTACCGCCTGCAGAGTCCCCCTCTACAATAAAGATTTCCGACTCGCCCGGATCGCGGGAGCTACAGTCGGCGAGTTTGCCGGGTAGGGTGGAGGACTCTAGGACCGACTTACGACGAACCAATTCACGGGCCCGACGGGCCGCTTCAGCGGCGTTGAACGCCTGAATGGCTTTCTCAATGATGGCGTCCACCACGCCAGGGTTGAAGTCTAAATACTCCGATAGGGTTTCGCCCACCAGGGAATCAACGATGCCTCGTACTTCTGTATTGCCGAGCTTTGTTTTGGTCTGCCCCTCAAACTCCGGTTCGGGCACCTTAACGGAAATCACCGCCGTCAGGCCTTCGCGGATATTCTCGCCGGCCAGGTTAGACTCGTTATCTTTACGCTTATTACGCTTGCGGGCCATGACGTTCATGGTCCGGGTCAGAACGGTTTTTAACCCTTCTAAATGGGTACCGCCGTCTACCGTGCGAATGTTGTTAGCAAAGCCCAGCAGGTTGTCCGAGAAGGCGTCGACACACCACTGCAGGGCCGCTTCGACCTGCACGCCGTCCTTCTCTCCTTCGACATAAATAATATCGTCATGGATGGACTGCTTGTCCTTGTTCATGTACTCGACGTACTCGCGGATGCCGCCTTCATAGTAGAAGCGAGAGGACTTGGGCTCGTCTGTTTTGAGTAGGTCTAGGCGATGATCGGTAAAGGTGATATCGACCCCTGCGTTTAGATAGGCCAGTTCTCGCAGGCGACCGGCCAGGGTGGCATAGTCAAACTGTAGGGTGTCGGTGAAGATGTCGCCGTCGGGCATAAAGGTGACTGAGGTGCCCGTGCGCTTGCCAGCGCCGTCTTTCACCTGGAGTTCGGTGACAGGGACGCCCCGCTCGTAGCGTTGGATATGGACCTTGCTATTCCGCCAGACGGTGACTTCAACCCATTTAGAGAGCGCATTCACCACGGAAATGCCAACGCCGTGCAGGCCGCCAGAGACTTTGTAGCCGCCACCGCCGAACTTCCCGCCCGCGCCCAGCTTAGTCATCACGGTCTCTACCGCAGACTTGCCGGTACGGGGGTGGATATCGGTGGGAATGCCTCGGCCGTCGTCGGTCACAGAGACTGATCCGTCGGCGTTAATATCGATGCCGATGGTCTTACAGAACCCGGCCAGGGCCTCGTCTACGGAGTTATCAACGACCTCGTACACTAGGTGATGCAGGCCCCGTGGACCCGTACTGCCAATGTACATGCCGGGTCGCTTACGAACATGTTCAACCCCTTCTAGGACTTGAATCTGTTCAGCGCCGTAATTGGTGCTCATGTAGGGTCTCCTGTGACCGGCTAAGAACCGCTTGAAACTCGAGATTGAAAAGTTAGCCCAAAAATTCTAGCACAAAGGTATTGGAAGCGATTTTGAAGGGCTTTTAGCGCGTAAAAATAGGTGGGATGCAGGGGGTAATTATTGCGAAATTTTAAGAAGGGCGGTGATCGGTGCAAAATAGTTTAGATGTACCATTCTTGATTATAGTGGCTGGCCCGACGGCTGTGGGTAAGTCTGGGCTAGCCCTGCGGCTTGCTGAACGGCTGAATGGTGCAATTTTGAGTGCTGATTCACGGCAGGTCTATCGAGGGTTTGATATTGGGACGGCTAAGCCAACGCCTGCCGAGCAGGCTAAGGTGCCTCACTATTTAATAGACATATGTGAGCCCACCGAGACCCTGACGCTGGCAGACTACCAGCAACAGGCCCAGGCCATCCTTGCGAAACTGCACCGAACTGGTGGGCGAATGCCGCTACTCGTGGGCGGGACAGGGCTATATCTGCGTGCGATCTCAAAGGGACTGATTATGCCCAAAGTGCCGCCGCAGCCTGCACTCAGGGCACAGCTTACCCAATTGGGTCAACCACAGTGTCACGCCTTTCTACAGCAGGTTGACCCCGTCGCGGCACAGCGAATTCACGTAAATGATGCGACTCGTACGCTACGCGCCCTAGAGGTGTTTTACGCAACCGGCCGTCCTCTTAGTTGCCAGCAAGGTGAGGCGCCGCCCGCCTATCCCATTCTTCACATTGGCTTGGCCTGCGATCCGGCAGTACTGGCCCAGCGGATTGAGCGGCGGGTCTATCAAATGGTGGAGGCTGGGTTTGTTGATGAAGTCCAGACCCTAGCGGCTCGATATGGCGCAGATCTTGCCTTGCTGCAGACGTTAGGCTACGCCGAGATGCAGCAGTATCTGCTCGGCAAGATTTCGTTACCCAGTGCGATCGCACTGACCGCTCAGCATACCCGACAATTTGCGAAACGCCAGCGGACCTGGTTCCGCAAGGTACCTGAAATGGAATGGTTTGCGGCTGATAGCCCCGATTTGCTAGAGCAGGTGCTGGCGCGAGTCTCTGAATTCATAGAATTTTCTCTATAGGAAACCCGCTTGTTTGCTCTAAATCATTGAGGACGACGGGCACTATAAAACTGGTTTTGACGCGGAATGGGGCGGAGCCGCGTAGGGTGCCGAACGGTCGACGCTAGGTTGTGGTGTTGACTGTGCGGCCAACGCGGCTATGCCGTCTGAATCATAGGGTTGGCATAATCATGTTGAAAACTTTTAAGCGTTCAATTGGATGTTATTCAATCCGTCTCAAGATAGCTGCGGGTTATCTGTTCATCGTAGGGCTATCGGCAATTGGGCTATCAGCCAGTTTTTCCTGGGGTGAACGCTATTTAGAAGAGCCAGCGATCGTTCAACAAAACGAGACCTTTAAGATATTGTTGCGGCTGAACGAGCTGCAAGGGCTATTGTTGGAAAATAAGATAGCACTGTTGCCCTACGTCCGGGAGCCAGATGAAATATCAGATTCTGGGCATCTCCTGACGGGGAAGAGTCAACAACTCAAAAGATTATTAGAGCACCCTGATTGGGCTGAACTGTCCTCACCCATTACTGATGGGATATCTCTCGCCGACAGTGATGGTATGTTGCGATGCCGTCAGGCAGTTGCAGCTCATGATGATGTGCTCAGCCAACTTTTGCGTGATCGACCCTTGGGACAGGTCCCATCGCAGATAGAACTCATTTTATTGATGAGTGGTTCAGCCGCCCAGCAGATGGAAAATTGTGCGTTGGATCTACAGCGCTTGATTGTGGGGGCTGAAGCCACACAAATCTCGGCGGCACAAGCGCTGATTGAGGCGCGACAGTGGGAGAAACAGCTAGCAACCATCAGTTTACTGATTGCCGTGATGATTGCGGCTGTGCTAGCCCTGTATACAAGCCGCCAAATTACCCGTCCCTTACAGCAAGCGAGCCAGGTGGCGCAGCGAATTTCCCAAGACAATAACTTTAATTTACGGGTTGAAGTTGTTTATCAAGACGAAGTAGGTGCCTTCGCGCAGTCCTTTAATCGTCTATTGACGAGAGTGCAAGACTTGCTGTTAGAGCAAAAGCAGTCTGAAAAACAGTTAGAGCAATATAGCCATCATCTAGAATCAACGGTTGCGGTCCGCACCCAGGAACTGCAAACAAAGAATCAGGATTTAGAAGATACCTTGCAGCATCTTAGACAAACCCAAGCTCAACTCATTCAATCCGAGAAAATGTCTGGGTTGGGGCAGATGGTGGCTGGTGTTGCCCATGAGATCAATAATCTCGTTAATTTTATTCATGGCAATCTCAGTCATGCCCGGAGATATTTCGAGGATGTACTGTCTCTGATCCAACAGTATCAGCATTATTATCCTGAGCCGCCAGAGGCTCTCCAGCAGTCTCTTGAGGAGATTGACTTAGTGTTTCTTCAGCAAGATACAACGCTGTTGTTCCAAAGTATGCAAACGGGAACTCAGCGGATTCGGGAGATTGTTCTGTCGTTACGTACCTTCTCTCGATTAGACGAATCTGACCTAAAAGCAGTTAATTTGCATGAGGGTATTGAAAGTACCCTCATGATTCTTGCGCATCGGCTTAAGGCTCAAGCGCCGCAACAGGACATTGAAATTATGCGGGTCTACGGTGAGCTACCGGCTGTCA
>JBCBOC010000313.1:0-5323 GCA_039821475.1 Cyanobacteria bacterium J06632_22
GATCCGTTGCTGGCGCTGCTACAGCACAGTATTTTCTTGGCCTGTCTGTTATTGCTGGGCTACCGAGCCCAAGCGACCCTAGCGACGCTGCTACGCAACAAAGTGGCCTGTGCGCTATTGGTCATTTCACTGATTTCTGCCCTGTGGTCTGCCAAACCGGCCGTGACAGAGCCGCGTTCCCTGGCACTGATGGAGACGACGCTGTTTGGGATCTACTTTGCCTCTCGCTACACGCTACGGGAACAGCTGCGGTGGATCAGCGGTACCATCGCTATTTCGGCGGTGCTGAGCTTCCTATTTGTGTTGGGATTGCCAGGTAAAGGAATCGAATCAGGGGTCCATGCTGGGGCCTGGCGAGGGGTCTTGATCCATAAAAACTTATTTGCTCGATTAATGGTGTTGGGATCGATGGCTATGGCCCTCAATTTAGAGGGGGAAGCTCGTCGGCTGAAACAGGGCTTGCTCACGTTGATGGTGGGTTTGGTCGTGTTATCGACTTCCAAAAGCGCCCTGGGCATTCTAATTTTGCTATGGCTCGTGTGGCAGATTTATCGTACGTGCCATCTCAGTTTGGAACGGGCGATTCCCGTCTGGTGTCTGGGGCTCGTCGCCTTGGTCGGCAGTGGGACAATGCTGGTGATGTCGGCGGAACGACTGGTGACGGCGGCGGGACGCGATCTGACCTTTAGTGGCCGCACGCCCCTATGGCAGGCCCTGATCCACAAAATTCAAGAACGTCCCTGGTTTGGTTACGGCTACCTTGGGTTTTGGCATGGTAAAGAGGGAGAGTCTGCCTACGTTGGGAAGTTTTTGGGCAATGCCTACTTGCCGCCCCATGCCCATAACGGTTTCTTTGAGCTGTTGTTGGCCTTTGGCCTAGTGGGGGGCGGGCTCTTTTTATTGAGCTTTGTGCTAAATTTCCGAGCTGCGCTGATGTTAGGGACTGCGACACAGCAATCCGTCGATTATTGGCCCGCCATGTACCTGGCCTATGTTGTGTTGTACAACCAGACGGAGTCGAGCCTGATTCAACACAATTCTATTTATTGGGTGTTGTATATTGCCCTGAGCTTTTCTCGATTTGTGGTACCGGTGGCGACCCGTGCCGTTAAACCTGATCTTTTGCACGCCCCCAGAACGATGCCGGGGTCCATCGTATCGCAGGTCACCCCTGCACAAGAGGTTTAGTATGGCGAGAATTGCACTGTTTCTATCGGCACTGGATGATGGCGGGGCCGAACGGGTGATGATTAATCTGGCGCGGGGGTTTGCCGATCAGGGGCATCGGGTGGATTTAATTCTGTCCCAGGCTGTGGGGCCCTATTTATCTCAGCTTCCGTCAACGGTATCGGTCATTGATTTTCAACAACCCCGCCTTATTCAGAGCATTGCTCCTCTGGCTCGGTACCTGAAAGAACAGTCACCCGAAATGCTGATTGCCGCTCTAGAAGATACCAATCTAGTTGCACTGTGGGCCCATGCTTTGGCAAAGTTAACGGCGAGGATTTCGACCCGGGTTGTCGTTACCGTGCACAACACGCTCTCCGAAGAGATTCGCCATGCGCACAACTGGAAACGGCGGCTGGTGCCCCGGGTGATTCCGCTGTTTTACCGCTGGGCCGATGCGGTTGTGTGTGTGTCCCAGGGGGTGGCCAACGATTTACAGCGGTTAGGCGTTCCCGCTGAGCGGTGTCGTGTGATTTATAACCCCATTACGACCCCTGAGCTGGTGGCGGCGGGCCAGGCTGCGGTAGCGCACCCCTGGCTGCAGCCTGATTTCCCAGAGCCCGTCTGCATTGCGGTGGGGCGACTGTCCCTCCAGAAAAATTTTTCACTCCTGCTCAGCGCGTTTGCCCGGCTGTGTCAGCGGCGGTCAGCCCGGTTATTGGTGCTGGGAGAGGGGCCGGATCGGCAACGGTTATTCGCTGAAGTCGAGCAGTTAGGGTTGACAGACCGGGTGGATTTCCCTGGCTTTGTGGAGAATCCCTATGCCCACATGGCCAAGGCGGCGGTGCTGGTGCTGTCATCCCAATGGGAAGGTTTCGGCAATGTGTTGGTGGAGGCGATGGCGGTGGGCACGTCGGTGGTCGCCACCGATTGCCCCCATGGCCCGGCTGAGGTTCTGGCCCAGGGCCGCTATGGCGCCTTGGTCCCGATGGACGATGCAGTAGCCTTGGCGGATGCCATGGACCATACCTTGCAAACGCCGACGCCGGTCAGGCCTCTCCAGGAAAGGGCCGCAGAGTTTAGTCTGACGCGCATTACCGCCGAGTATGCGGCGCTATTTGAGCTGTCATCCAGTTCCCAGGGGCGTGCTGCTGTCCACCCGCCGGCAGCCCCTGTTAGAGACCTTTCAACCCAGATATGACCGGAACGCTTGGGCATTCCTTGAACTGACATTATGAGCTATCTCAAAAATACGCTGTCGGGGCTGAGTCCCAATGCTCAAAAGATTCTTGGCAGCATCACCTGGCTACTGTCAGAACGGCTGCTGCGCATGGGCATTAGCTTTCTCATGACAGCTTGGATTGCCCGTTACTTGGGGTCCGCCAATTTTGGGTCGCTGAACTATGCGATGGCGTTTTACTCGATTTTTTCGGTGCTGGCCCAACTGGGGCTTAACCAAATCGTGATGCGCGATCTCGTGCTAGAGCCTGGCCAAAAGTCAGAAATTTTGGGAACAGCCTTTGCCATGAAGCTGATTGGCGGCCTGATTGCCATTAGCCTCGCCTGTGGCAGTATTTATCTGCTGCGGCCCGGTGACATGGTCAGCTTAGGCCTGGTGACGGTGCTCTCGGCCAGCCTGCTAGTGCAGGAGTTCTACGTGATCGAGTTTTGGTTTTTGTCCCAGGTTCAGACACGCTACACGGTGTGGTCTCGCAATGTGGGATTTATCACGATGACGTTGGTGCGCCTGTGGCTCATTGCCAACGGTACTAGCGCATTTGCGATCGCACTGACTTACACGTTGGAAACGGTCATTGTGATGGGCGCTTACATTAACTTTTACCGGCGCAGTGGCGAGTTCATGCAGCGTTGGCGGGTTAACCTTGGCCGGGCGTCGCGGCTGTTAAAGGTGAGCTGGCCGCTGATCCTCAGTAACCTGGCGATTTTGGTCTATCTGCGGATCGATCAGGTGATGTTAGGCGAACTGGCGGACGATGCAGCTGTGGGCACCTATTCGGTGGCGGTGCGCCTGTCTGAGGCACTACCCTTCATGGCGGCCATGGCCGTTAAATCCTTCGGGCCCTCTATTATCGAAAGCAAAAAGCAGGGGCCCCAGGCCTATGGCCATAGGCTCCAATCGGCCTGTAGCTTTCTTACGCTGCTGGCCTATGCCGTTGCCCTGCCATTGATGCTGCTATCCGGCTGGATTGTGACAACGCTGTTTGGGGCTGAATACACGGGGGCAGGACCGATCTTGGCGGTGCATATTTGGTCCTCGGTGTTTGTGTTTATGGGCTATGTCAAAGAGATTTGGATTGCGAACGAAGAGCTCACGGGATTTGCCTTTGGTGCTAGCTGTCTGGGTGCAACCTTCAATATCGGCTTAAATCTATGGCTGATCCCGATTTACGGGGGGTTGGGAGCTGCGATCGCAACCGTAATCTCTTATATGTTGGCCGACTATATCAGTTGTTTGTGTTATCCGCCGGCTCGCCAGTTTGGGCAAATCATGACCCGCGCGTTTTTGCTTAAAGGTGTGGGCAGCGCGCTACGCCTGGCTCGTCGGTAAGGCCGTCAAGCTGTTCTGCTACGGTGCCTGTACAAAAAAGTGTTTATGTCCTTCTCAACCCCGCTATCTTTTCTGAGCCCTGTCGCTAAGGCGTTGTCGGGCACCTGGACGCGTCGTCTGCTGTTTGAGGTGAAACGGGCGACTCAGGCGACCCTCCAGCGGCTGTTGAGCATCTGGCGACGACCCCTAGACCGGGCAGAAACGGTGGCCTATTTGGGAGACCACGTGAGCCTGGCGCACCGCCCCGCGTCATTGCCGGTGTCAACCTATCGGTCGCCTGTCCAACTCGGCACTGAGCTGCGTTTGGATGTACTGAACAACAGCGTCCTGAAGAATAGCGCCCTGAACAGCCACTCTAACAATAGCTCGAACAACACACTGGGCGAGTCACTACTTCATTTTGAACCAGATTATGTGTGGGATATCACGGCCAGAGGCTCTATCCGTCAGCTGGCGCTCACCCGGTCTGGCACGCCATTGGTGAACGGGCATCTACTGCTGGATGTCGACTACGGTACCGTAGCGGGCTTTAAGGATATGCCGGTAACGCTGAGACATCAGCACTACCCTGTGATTATCGCGCCGTGGTCGCACTTTTTTGGACAGTACTACACCTTTGTGCTGTGGGTTCTGGCTAAGCTATGCCGCATGCAGGCTGCAATTGAACCGGCGCTTTGGCAACGTGCCAAAGTCTGCTATCCGCGATTTAATACGGCTTACGAAACCCAGTATCTTGAAAAGCTGGGCCTCCCTCTGGAGAACGTGATTGATACGCGGACTAGTCGTGCTCGACTGTCTACTGACCGACTGATTTTGGCCAACAACCAGACGCGAGTCAATCGTATTAGTCCCGCTGATGTGGCCTTGCTGCGGCAGCGGTTTTTGCCCGCGCAACAGGCTGTGGCCGGCCGGCGATTGTTCTTCCCCCGGCGAGGACGGCGGGTGCTGAAAAACGAAGCTGAGTTGCGCATCGTGCTGGAGAAATATGGCTTCGAGAGCATTGAAGATACGCCTCGCAGCGTGGATGAGCAGATTGCCCTCTTTCAATCCGCTGCCTGCATTGTGGCCGTCCATGGTGCCGGGCTTTCAAACCTGGTGTGGTGCAGCGCGGGCACCCATGTGGTGGAACTCTTTTATCGGGGGTACACCAAGCCAGGCTTTTATTATCTCTGTCAGCTGTTGGGTTTACAGTACGACTGCTTGTTTGATCGTAGCCGGGTCACCGATAGTTTTTCCAATCAGTTCTGTGATTTAGAGATTGATCCCACGGCGCTAGCTGCTCTGCTGGAACGGGCCCTGTAATTGACGACAAGCCCCCTGAATATTGCTTTCGTCGAGTTGCTAGGGATAGTGCCTAGCACTGAAGTCCTTTACTCTGGAGCCCTTCGATGGCTCTATAGCCCTTAAACGAGCGATAGAGCGGTTTCCAGCCAGATATTTCCAGCCAGATATTTCCAGCCAGATATTTCACCAAGCTTTGTAAGCCGACAGCAGCACTGGTCGACCTATCGGCCCTGGATCGCTAGAACGGTCCTCAGCAAAGGGGTGGGCGCTATAGCACCGCCATAAACGTTTGTGCGCGGTTGC
>JBCBOC010000527.1:0-3610 GCA_039821475.1 Cyanobacteria bacterium J06632_22
CAGCGGGAAATGCGCGGGCGCTGGCCCACCGAATTGAACGGCTGGCAAACCAGCCACAGCTTTACGCGCAGCTTTCTGAAGCTGGGCTGCGGGTCGAAGCGACCCAAAAAACGCCCACCAATTGGGCCGAGCTGATTGACCGCTGGTTACAGAATGGCTCGGATGATCGGCTGTGGCTACAGCAGCAGTCCCTGCAATCTCAACTTGGCCCGGCGCGAAATGCTGCCACGCAACCTAGTCGAGTGACGGTCCTAACCCGGTCTGCCTAACCCTTGGCCCTGTTCTATTGCCCTGTTAAAACTGCCATCTATGAAAGATTTATCTGTATCGAGCCCGACGACGCGTCCTCGGGCTGCATTGGCTGATGTAACGCCTGAGGTTAACAGAACCCAGATCGCCTCAAGGTCTGCACGGTACTATCTGGGACTATTTGCTGTGGCGCTATTGATGGTTGGTCTCCGCTTTTTTATGCTGGGCCACCAGAGCTTCTGGATTGATGAGGGGTATACCCTTTACTTTTCCGATGGCCCAACGGTGGGAGCGGCGTTGTCTCGCCTGTTGGAGACAGATCTGAGCGATCGCTTTCACATTCCCTATTACCTGATTATGCTGGGGTGGCGTCACCTGTTTGGAGACAGTGAGGTGGCCGTGAGATCCTTCTCCACGCTGTGTAGCATTATATCGGCGGTGCTGGTCTATTTCACCGCCCGCTACTGGTTTGGTCAGCGGTACGCGCTTTGGGCGTTTTTGACGGTGAGTCTCAGTGCCTACTGTATCTATTACGGTCAGGAAGCAAGGGACTACGCCTTAACCATCATGATGGTGTCTGCTCAGCTCTTTGCCATTAGCCGTGCCTTTTCCCAGCGGGAAATGACCCACCCCTGGGGTGCGAACTGGGGCTTCAAGCTGTTATTTGCCGTCTTTACCGCCCTGGGCATGGTGCTGAATGTCTTGATGTTCTGTTTCTCAGCCGGACTGGCGCTGGCCCATCTGCTCATGATGAGGGGAATGCGACGCTGGCTGAGCTGGTGGGTTCCAGCAACAGTACTGTCGGTGCTGCCCGTGATGATGTATCTGTTGGCACCATCGGCGACATCGCCGGATGAGATTGGGGTCTCTCGGTTCTATCTACCGCTGATGTATAACGTCGCTTACGCCGTCTATGGTCTGCTAGCGGGAACCACATTTGCACCACCGCAAATTTTATTGAGAACGGGAAGTAAGCTGGCCGTTGTCACAGCCTATTGGCCGATGTTGGCTTGGTTTGCAGCAACGTTTGCGGTGATTGCTACGGGCTTTTTAGGGTATTGGCTGTGGCGCTGGCACCGCCATCGCAATACCTACACACTGGAGCGGTTTTTGACCTATACGCTGGCGATTTCCTTTGCTCTGGGCGTAATGCTGGCCTATGTCACCAAGCTCAACTGGCTACCGCGGCATGTCTTCTATGTCGCCCCGGTGATTGCGCTACTCTTGCCAGCGCTGTTTCGCCACGTTCCCGTAAGCCTAAGGGGGGCGAACGCGTTAGTTCGGATCGCGGCCTGTTCCCTGGTAGCCATTAATGTGGTCTCGTTAGGCAACTATTACTTTGGCGACCTCTACCAAAGAGATGACTTTCGCGCCGTTGCTCAATACGTCAGTACCCATGTTAGTGACGGCGTGCAGTCAGTCCTCATTGGTGGTGCTGGAGACACTCGCCTGATGACTTATTATGGTTCGCCAGACACCCTGGATGGCAAATATATTACGCCCACGATCCAGACCGGTGGCTTTGCCGAAAACGTTGCGGACCTCACAAATGATGCGCGTGAGGTATTGCTGGTATCTAACCGTGAATATGTGATTGCCGAAGCCGGAGAAGTTGTAGCGGCGATGGAACAAGGCTATGAATTGCTGGACCTAGCTGAATTTCACTATTTCAAGGTTTACCATTTCCAAAAGCAGTCGGTGTAGGTTGCGTATTGGCATACTAGGGCGGCGTTGCCTGGGCGTCCGGGATCGATAAAATTCAGCGCACCGGGCAACTTGTTTGGTGCGCTGTTCGTCATGTCTAGCATTGCTCTTGAATGGATTGTATAGCCGTCGCCACAAACCCCAAGCCAAGGCCTTTATGGTGACGGCTATGCAGCTTGGCCTACCGCCGTCTCTCCATAGCAGAGGCGACTTTGTCCAACGCATTGTTTGTTTCTAGATAAGTTCTACATGCTGACTCAAACTGTTGCTTCTCCCCGTTCTTCAGTACCCGTTACCCCGGCGGTGCCCCTCCCTCGCAAGCCCTCTTGGTTTGCCATCGGTGAGGCTGTGTTTGCCGTTTACTCGCTGTTGTTCTTTTCTGGGGGGATGCTGACGCTTTTGGGTAGCTCCGCGTTGTTTTCGCTAATGCGGTATTCGGTGATGGGCATTAGTGGTGCGCTGGTTGCCATTCGCTGGAAACGAAGTTTGGCGGTCGCCCAGAAAGGGGGGCTGCTATGGCTGCTCCTTCTGATGATGTGTTTTTCCATTTTTTGGTCTATCTATCCGGAGATGAGTTACTACAGCATCAAGGGGCAGATCATTCCTTACAGCCTCTTTTGTGTGTATTTTGCGTCTCGATTTGAAATGCGTCACCAGCTTCGCCTGATGGGAATTGCCCTGGCCATTACGGCATTCTTTTCCTTGGTGTACGCTGTGCTTTTTCCCTCCGTTGCGGTGCACGTTAGTCCACTGAGCGGAGAAGTGGCCTGGCAGGGGATCTATGTGGATAAAAATGCGTTTTCTGGCATGGGCACGATTACCCTGCTGGTTTACTTCGTTCTGAGTTTATACAACCGCAATAAGCTGGAACAGAAAATTGCTCGTGTCGGGGTGGCTGCAACGATTTGTCTGATTTTACTGTCAGCATCGAAGACAGGGCTAATTGTGTTTTTGGTGTTGTTGGGATGCCTCTTGGTGTTTACGCGCTATCGCTGGCAGGGTAAAAGAACGGTCTTAGTGTCCGACATTCTTCTGTTTGTTCTACTCTTTGGCATTGGGTTTATTATTGTTTACTGGTTTGATATTACGACCGCATTAGGCAAAGACCCAACGATGTCAGGTCGAACGACCATCTGGGCCGGCACGATGGAGCATATTTGGCAGCGTCCGTGGTTGGGTTACGGTTTAGAGTCCTTCTGGCTCGATCACAACCCTAGGGCCGTTGAAGTGGGGCGGGTGGTGCATCGAAACTTTGTCCCTGGGCATTCCCACAATGGGTTAATCGAGATATGGCTTGATATTGGACTGGTCGGGGTAATCCTCTTTTTTGCGGGTTACATTAGCACAGCTGTCTTGGCGTTTAAGCGGGCCTATCGAGCTAATCAACCGGAAGATTTCTGGCCTTTGGCGATGGTCTTACTGATGCTGTTTTACAACATCACCGAAGCCTGGTCCTACAAGCAGGGCAACTTTTTTTGGGTGATCTATGTGATTACGTTTTTGTCGGTGCGGGTTTGGCCGCGACGGTCAACGGTGTAGTCCCAAGCTTGGGTCGGCTTGCTTAACGTTCGATGAAAACCTCGTTAGTGACTCTCAGGGCTTGGGAACTCTAGAAACTAAATAGCAGTGCTATAGCCGTCGCCACAAAGGCCCTTGA
>JBCBOC010000220.1:0-6405 GCA_039821475.1 Cyanobacteria bacterium J06632_22
AATGAATTGATGGATGCTGATATTGGGTTTACCCACGAAGACTTTGAGGCGCTTTTAGATAAATACGATTACCACTTCAGTCCTGGCGATATCGTCCCAGGAACGGTCTTCAGCATCGAGCCCAAGGGGGCACTCATCGACATTGGCGCAAAAACAGCAGCTTTTCTGCCGATCCAAGAAATGTCCATCAACCGGGTGGAAGCATCGAACGAAGTCCTACAGTCCGATGAAACCCGAGAATTTTTCATTCTGACCGACGAGAATGAAGATGGTCAGCTGACGCTATCGATTCGCCGCATTGAGTACATGCGGGCTTGGGAGCGGGTACGCCAGCTTCAGAACGAAGACGCTACGGTGCGCTCGGACGTGTTTGCCACTAACCGAGGTGGTGCGCTAGTTCGCATTGAAGGACTGCGCGGCTTTATTCCGGGCTCCCACATCAGCACTCGTAAGCCGAAGGAAGATTTGGTAGGCGATGCCCTCCCGCTCAAGTTTTTAGAAGTTGATGAAGAGCGGAACCGTCTGGTCCTAAGTCATCGTCGGGCGCTGGTTGAGCGTAAGATGAATGGTCTACAGGTGGGCGAGGTGGTCATTGGAACCGTCCGTGGTCTGAAGCCCTACGGTGCCTTCATCGATATCGGCGGCGTTAGCGGCCTGCTGCACATTTCTGAAATCTCCCACGACCACATTGACACGCCCAACACCGTGTTGAATGTTAACGATGAAATCAAGGTGATGATTATTGACCTTGATGCTGAGCGCGGTCGAATTTCGCTCTCGACGAAGCAGCTAGAGCCCGAGCCCGGTGATATGGTCAAGAATCCGGAGATTGTGTTTGAGAAGGCCGATGAGATGGCCGAGCGCTACCGTCAACAGCTACGCGCTGCTGAAGAAGCCAATAATGGTAACGGTAGTGGCAGCTACGAGATGGAAGAGGCCCTGGCCAACTAAGGGTTAATTCGTGTCAAAGTTGGGGTTTGCTCGGAAGACGGGCCTGAATCGCCTCACTTGGAATTACTTTATAAAAAATTAGAGGGGCGGCCTGTCGCCCCTCTAATTTTTTATTTGGATAAGGGCTTTTTCAGGGAAAGCAACATGGGCACCGTCCAGATCAGCGTTACGGCAACCGACACACCGATTAGCTCCCATGGCGAGTCCGAGAACGCTCTGCGATTGGCAGATAGCGCGTCTCACCCCCACCAACAAAGTGACCCTAACGTTACAGCCCAGGTTCAGACACAGAGGCAAGTGTTCCGTGACATTGATGCGGTTGTTTTTGACAAAGACGGTACCCTAGCCAGCGTTGAGACCTATTTGGCCCTGTTGCATCGTGCTCGCCTACAGGCGCTATCGATTTCCACCCCGGCACTACTCAACCGCCAATTTGGGGTTGTGGCCCGTGGGGTGGACCCCGCCGGGTTGCTCGCTGTTGGCAGTCGCTGGGAAAATGAAACGGTTCTAGCGGCTTACCTGGCCGGCACTGGGCAGCCGTGGATTACAGCCCGACAGCGGGTCCGGGCAGCTTTTAGCACCGCTGCCGAGGCCCTGGCGAATAAGGCTGCGCAAACACCCCTGATACCCGGTAGCAAGGCGCTATTGGCCCAGCTGAAGTCAGCTGGGCTGCAGCTTGCGATCGCAACCGCCGACACCCAAGCGGCAGTCGATGCCTTTGTTGCACATCACCAGCTCGGTCCCATACTCAGTCACTGGAAAGGCGTTAGCCGCGAATTCCCAGATAAAACCCAACCTGGTTTCCTCCAACACCTCTGTCAAAAAATGGGCGTAATAGCCCCCAAAACCCTCGTCTGTGGAGATGCAGCCAGCGATTGGCTCATGGCTGAATCAGCAGGTGCAGCAGGGTTTATCGGCTTTACCGGCGGCTGGTCTGCCCCGTTCAAGCTCAATCCACCGTCTGACCGTCCCGCCACGCGGCCCTATGCGCTTGTGGCACAGTTGCATCACATCCGTATCGAAGTTGATGAATAGTTTGTCAATTGCGCCGAATCAAGACGGTATGAGTACCGAGGATCTGTATATTGAATCTTGGTCATGTTCGGCATTTAAGTTGTCTCTAGGGAGAGATTAGACTTCAACTGGAACGTGGCTTAAGGCCCAATAATGGCGTCCACCCCCAGTATTGGCGGGTGATATGGTGAAATGCTATGAGAACAGATTAGGAGGATTGGTCATTGTCTCGTCGTTATTTTTTTACATCTGAGTCCGTCACAGAGGGACATCCCGACAAAATTTGTGACCAGATTTCCGATACTATCATCGACGCAATTCTGGCAAAGGACCCAGCCAGCCGCGTCGCTGCTGAGGTAGTTGTCAATACCGGTTTAGTGCTCATTACCGGAGAGATTTCTTCGAGCGCCCAGGTCAATTTCGTCTCTTTGGTACGTCAAAAGATCAAAGAAATTGGCTACACCGACCCGACGAATAACGGATTCTCCTGCGATAGCTGTTCCGTCCTGGTGGCCCTCGATGAACAATCCCCTGACATTGCCCAGGGCGTTGATGCGGCCCAGGAGACCCGTGATGCCCTCAGAGAGGAAGCTCTAGATGCCATTGGCGCTGGCGACCAAGGGCTCATGTTTGGCTTTGCCTGCAACGAAACGCCAGAATACATGCCACTCCCCATTAGCCTGGCCCACCGTATTTCGCGGCGGCTAGCGGCGGTCCGCAAAACTGGCCAGCTGTCCTATCTCGGCCCTGACGGCAAAACCCAAGTCACGGTCATCTATGAAGACGGGCGACCCGTGGGCATCGATACGATTCTGGTCTCCACCCAACACGCAGCTGCTATCGATGGCATTACCGACGCAGCTGCCATTCAAGAACGGATCAAAAAAGACCTATGGCAAGCTGTCGTCCTGCCCAGCTTTGAAGGCTTAACCATTCAGCCCGACGACGACACGCGATATCTGGTCAATCCCACCGGCAAGTTCGTCATTGGCGGCCCCCAAGGAGACTCGGGGCTGACCGGTCGCAAGATTATCGTAGATACCTACGGCGGCTACTCTCGTCATGGCGGCGGCGCTTTCTCTGGCAAGGACCCCACCAAAGTCGACCGTAGTGCTGCCTACGCCGCTCGCTATGTAGCTAAAAACATTGTGGCTGCGGGTCTGGCCGAAAAATGCGAAGTTCAACTGAGCTACGCCATCGGCGTCGCTCGGCCCACCAGTATCCTGGTGGAGACCTTTGGCACCGGAAAAGTCGACGAAGAAAAACTTCTAGAACTGGTACAGAAGCATTTTGAGCTGCGCCCTGCCGGCATTATCCAGGCGTTTGACCTGAGAGCGCTACCGCAACAGCGCAACGGCCGGTTCTACCAAGACGTAGCTGCCTATGGCCACTTTGGTCGCGATGACCTTGACCTGCCTTGGGAAAAAACTGACAAGGCAGACACCCTGAAAGCAGAAGCGGCCCAACTGCTGGTCAACGCTTAGTGATCTGTCAACGCTAGAACTTAGGGTTGGTGAGAATAGCGAATAGCGGAATAGTGTCAGCCCCTTGGCGAACAAAGGGCTACAGACCTACCACTATTCGCTAGGCACGATTCACCAGTTGCAGCCTGATGTTTGAGTCTTGACGGTGCTCTAAACCACGTCCAGCTTGAAACCTGTAAATCCAAAACGCGTATTGCCTGAAATCTATCGCTTTTGCTCAGGGAAAACGACCGTTCTGGACGTGGCAGAGGTTTAGCCCCATCGAAGGCTAGGGTACCGTCACAACAACCGTATCGGCCACGACCTCACCGTCAACGACGAGGGCTTCGTGGCCGTTAGCATTTAGGGTGACCTCAACTGTATTTTCCCCGGGGGTTAAACCCGTCAGGTGATACCAGTTACTGTAAATGCGCCCGCGCTTTTCACCATTCACAATTAGGTGGGCATGGCCTTCGTTAAAGGTACTCTCGCCGTTAACCCGTTCAGGAGCGAACTCGAAATTGGTCGTTTGCAGTTCCAAATTCCAACCGCTCGCCGGATCAGGCGTTACCACTATGGTCAAAGTGGGCGCAGGCTGATCAGCCGGTACCACAAGGGGCGGATGATCGTGAGTACCGTGCCCCTGATCGCCGTGTCCCTGATCGCCATGCTCGTCTGCAGCATGATCGTGCCCGTCACCTGCAGCGACAGCAGCGGGGTCGCCATGCTCCATCTCAGAATGCTCCATCTCAGAGGGGGCGTTCTCAACCGGGCTATCAACTGACGCCTGGGATGATGTGGCTGAGTCTTCTCCGTGGTGACTATGGTCCATTCCAGAACAACTTACGACCGTCAACACGGCGGCCGCTGTCGCCAACCGCATCCATACAGAGCCAGACTTAATCCAATCGAAACGTGTCATAGGTCCAAGTTTTTGCGGGGTCTAAAAGATTAAAATTCTGCATCTAAAGACTGCAAGAGTGAGGTTTAGCGTTAATTGGGAGAGTTTCCTACCCAGAAAAAACCGGCAAAAAAAAGGCGGTAGATACCGCCAAAGTTGTCTTTAGAGTTTGCATCAGGAGCAGACAATTAGCTGGTGTCAATCCGCTAGACCGGAGGCAAATCACGCGAAGAGATTGCTGGATCAATTTTTAGGATGAACGAACGGCCAGTTGAAGCTGCTATAGGTCTAGTCTGACGCTTGGCCCACAGCCATGCAAACGACAGGCTGTCAGACTTTAGCGGTGTGTAAACCCTGGTCTTACGGCTAGCGTCTGACGGTAAACTATAGGCTATACACGCTTGCATCGTCTCGGCCATACCAGCAGTACGCTGTCATCAACCGACCTTATGCCTACTTCATCCCATTACCCCTACAATCTGTCACTAGGCCCTCTGGAGGCAGAAATTCTGCAGCTCATTTGGCAGCTAGAACCCACAACGGCCCGAGCGATTCACGAATCAATTCTGACTGACATCGATCGAGAACTCACTTACTCGTCCGTGGCGACGGTACTGAGACGTTTAGAAAGTAAAGGTTGGGTGCTCGGGCGTCGGGTTGGACGGGCCTTTGTTTGGCAAGCCCGAGTATCCCCCCAGCAAGCAGAGGTGTTGCGATCGCAACAGCAGCTCCATGCCTTCCTCAACGTCAGTAACCCTGACATTGTCGCGGCCTTTGCCGATACCCTTGACGAGGCCAGCATCAGCCAGCTCGAAGCCATCACTGAGCGTATCCGCGCAGCCAAAGCTGAGCAGGAGGCCCAGTCATAATGGGACATCTCAGTTTAATCCTAGGGGCACTCATCCTATCGATCGGCCTGCGGTATCTCTACCAACCCTCACGGCCCGGCACATCGCTATCTTTCTTTCTCATCCCACCCCTCCTGTTGGTAATGACCGCCGTTGCTGTTGTGGTCATGGGTCCCCACGGTCATATGGTTAACCTCTGGGAAGGTTGGCTATGTTATGGCCTGGCCTGGGGCTTTATCGCGGTCCTGGTATGGACTTTTTGTACGTTGACCTGGGAGACCTATCAGGCCCAGCAGCAGGCCCAGCGGCATCCTATCCGAGCTATCGATCATGCTTTTCCCAACACCCTGGCTAGGGTGCTTGCTAGCGATCAGCTGTTCAGCGCTCAGGTGGGGCTATGGCACCCCACTCTGGTGGTCAGCCAAGGGCTGCTAGATCACCTGTCTGTCGAGCACCGGCAGGCCGTACTGACCCATGAAGCAGCGCACGTTCACTATCGCGACACGTTTTGGTTTTTCTGGCTGGCCGGGCTTCGTCGCTTGACCCGCTGGTTGCCCTACTCCGACGCCCTGTGGCAAGAGCTGCTACTACTGCGAGAACTGCGTGCCGACCGTTGGGCGACACAGTTCATTGACCGACTAGTACTGGCAGAAGCCCTGGTCACTGTAATTGCCGCGCCCCTCACTACCGATGTTTGCGCGGCCTTTAGCTGCGCCGTTCCCAGTCGCCTATCCCGGCGGATTGATGCCCTGCTCGACGAGCAAAACGCGGCCACAGCATCACCCCTAGGCACAGGCCCCCTACAGTGGACAGAAATGTGCCTGAGCCTGGCCCCCCTCCTGACCATCCCTTTTCATCATTAGCCCATGGGCGTACAGATTTCGACCATAAAACCGCTGTTGTCGCTAACGTAGGCAATGGTCTGCCCCCAGGGCATTTGGTGGGGGGCATCGACCAGTTGGGCTCCAGCAGCCAGGGCCTGTTCAACCGCCGCAACCACGTCATCAGTGGTGAAAGCAATTTCAAAGGTAGGGCTCCCGGGCACAGCGGGTGATTTGCCCATATCTCTTAACATTTGCCGACTGGCAAAGGCCAGGGTAGTGGCCCCCGTTTGCAATTCGCCGTAGTCTCCGGCATCATGGAGCATTTTGCGCTCAAGGCCAAAGGCACGGGTATAGAAATCTAGCGTTGCGGCAACATCTTCAACGTAGAGAATGGTGTAAGCAAA
>JBCBOC010000181.1:0-6924 GCA_039821475.1 Cyanobacteria bacterium J06632_22
ATGGGGCTCTCGATTAGCTATAAAATCATCACCGATGACCATCAGGGTCACCTCTATTGCTTGTCGACAGTGGGCGAGGGAACGGCATTCGCGATTCAGATTCCCTCACAATATAAGGCGCAAGATTAGTGGACTGTTCTAGGCTCGTGGACTGTGTCGGGCGATGCCCCTGAGCACACAGCATTCTGAGACGTGTCTTCGACTCCCTCTTTTCGCGGATTGCTATGGCAGCCGAAGGGGGGGATACGGAGGGATCGGTCGCTGCTGTCTGGAAACTTATTGTGCCCACTGCGAAAAACGCTAGTTTTGGATGTGGTCAAAGTTTAATACCCGATATGCTGGAAACAGCGATAAGGACGAGTAGCTGTCATGACGAGCAATATCTCCAGCGGTGAGGTGCCGGTATCAACGCCGGAGTCCACTATTCCCCAGCTGGGAACCTTTTCGATGCTGCGCTTGGGCGTATTTAACATGGGGTTGGGGATTATGTCCCTGCTGACGCTGGGGGTGCTCAACCGGGTAATGATTGCCGAGTTGGGCGTACCGGCGCTGATTGCGGCGGGTGCGATCGCAGTGCATCAATTCATGGCCCCGGCCCGTGTCTGGTTTGGAACCATGTCTGACCGTCGCCCCCTGTTTGGCTACCACCGCAGCGGCTACATCTGGATTGGCATTGCGCTGATGTGGGCGATGGCTTTTCTTGGCGTGCAGGTGGTTTGGAAAATTGGCGAGACGGTGGTGGCCAACGGCGATTGGACGTCTGCGGCCTACCCCTGGGTGGGGCTGCTGGCATTTATTTTTGCACTGTATGGCCTGGCGCTGTCGTCCACCTCTACCCCTTTTACCGCGCTGCTGGTGGATGTTTCCGATGAAGAGACCCAGTCTAAACTCATTGGCATTGGCTGGGGCATGCTGATGGTGGGCATTATCACCGGTGTGATTATTGTTTCCATTGTGTTGCCGTCCATTGACGAGACGCCGACCCTGGCGCTTTCGGGCGTGGGCGTTGCTGCGGAGGTCGTCCCGCCTGTAGATCCGACGGTTGCGCTTGACCAACTGCGGCGCGCCATCAACCGACTGTTTGTGATTGCCCCGGCCATTGTGTGCGGTTTGGCGATTCTCAGCACCTACGGCATTGAGAAAAAGTATTCTCGGCTGCAGAGCCGTGCGGCTGCCCGCCCCGGTGGCGGCAATAACGACCTAACCCTGGCCAAGGCCCTGAAGGTGCTGACAGCGAGCCGCCAGACGGGCCTCTTTTTTGTGTTTTTGCTGGTGCTCAGCGTCAGCTTGTTTGCTCAGGATGCGGTGCTAGAACCCTACGGTGGCGAGATTTTTGGCATGGCCATCTCGGAGACCACCCAGCTCAATGCCTTCTTTGGGTTGGGGACGCTGCTCGGGATTGTGGTGACGGGCTTTTTGCTGGGCCCTAAGCTGGGTAAAAAGCGCACCATTCGTGTGGGTTGCCTGTGGGCAGCGTTTTGCCTAGTGCTGCTGATTGTGATAGGCCTGACCCGCGACCCGATGTTGCTGAAGGGGGGCGTGTTCTGCTTTGGCTTGGCGTCTGGCGTGCTGACCACGGGCTCCATTTTGCTCATGCTAGACCTGACGGTGACCCAGGTGGCGGGGACCTTTATTGGCGCGTGGGGTCTGGCCCAGGCCATGGCACGGGGGGGCGCGACGTTTCTGGGGGGCGGGCTGCTCTCCCTTGGCACAAAGGTGATGGAGGCCGTCACTGGCGGTCCGGTCCCGGAGGAGAATTTACTGCCCGCTTACGGTTTGGTGTTTGGCGTACAGGCGGTGGGGATGCTGGTGGCGATTACCCTGCTGGGACGGGTGAATATTCGCGAGTTTCAGGTGAATGCCAAAGATGCGATCACAGCAGCCCTAGAAAGCGACATGGACTAGCGAAAATCTAATTTATCAATGCAACCGTTGAGGTGCTAGTGGTCTGTCAACACCAAAAATTAGGGTCGGCGATGACAGTGAACTAGAGCGGTAGTGAACTAGAGCGGTAGTGAAATCGTTGAAGGTCTTTACTTCAAAGGGGCTGAAGGCCAAACGCTACTTCACCACTCACGACTTCACCACTCACGATTTCACTGGCCTGACCCAAATCTTTAGTGTTGACACTGCACCAGTAGCTGGAATGTTGTTCGCGCCGCTACAGCAAGCCGCCGCGAGATTGCGAGTCACGGAGCGCTTTGTGCCGAGGAAAACCGCCTTACTTAGCGGCTTAAGCCAAGTGACCAACGTCATGGGTGTTTCAACCCTGCGGTCTCGGCAATGTAGTATCTTCCAAGGCTACAAGCGCGCAGAGGGAACGCAAGCATGACGGACTGGCAACGGATTTTAAGTACCGCCGAGGCCGTAACGGCGCGGGTAGGGGCACAGCTGCTCAAAGACTTTGGCAATGCCACCGCCGAAGAAAAGGACGACGGCAGCCTGGTGACCCAGTCTGATAAGTGGGCCGATGGTGAGCTGCGGCGACTGCTGCAAAAAGAATTTCCTGCGCACGGGGTCCTCAGCGAAGAGGACACGCATGTGTTTCCGACCCAGGACTGGTGCTGGATTATTGACCCCATCGACGGCACCACCAACTTTACGCGCGGCGTACCCCTGTGGGGCGTTTCGTTGGGGCTGCTGTACCGAGGCACACCCGTATTCGGCCACGTGTACATTCCCCCCATAGACCAGCGCTTTCACGGCTATTGGCTGACAGATAGTGGCTTAGATGGCCCGACCGGCGCCTTTCTGGACGGTGAGCCCATCTACACCAGCAAAGCAGACCCTGCAGGCAGCCAGTTCTTTAGTCTCTGTGCTCGCAGCACAGCAGTTCTACAAAAGCCGTTTCCCTGCAAGATTCGCATGTTGGGGGTGGCCACCTATAACCTGCTGACCGTGGCAGCGGGCATTAGCCTAGGCGCCGTGGAGGCCACCCCAAAGATTTGGGATATTGCCGCAGTGTGGGCCATTACCCAAGCTGCTGGGGCCGATTGGACGCCGCTCAAGGGGAAAATTTTTCCGCTGCAGGCCGGACAGGACTATGGTGCTATCCCGTTTCCGACCTTGCTCAGCAGCAGCGTGGCGCTCACCGATAGGTTTCGGCCCTTAGTCGAGGTTGTCGTCAAGTCGGAGAATGCCCTTTAGCCTACTCAATCTCCACCGTGAGGTCGTAGGTCGCATTGCCGCGGGTCCCGCTGACGATCACTTTGTAAGTGCCCGTCTCCGGCAGAATAAACTCCGCATCAAAGGCGTCTTCTCGCTCCATAACGATGCCACTGGGGCTGACCACATCAAAGGCGGCATTGTCTTCTAGGGAGCTGATATTCAGGCTCATGCGCTGACCGCCCTGAGCCCCCAGGGTATAGACAAAGGCTTCTTTGCGGACCACCGCATCGCTGACAGTGGTGCCATACTCGCCAGGAGCGAACTGGAGACTAGCTGTACGGACGTTGTCGTAACCTGAGGTGAGATCTTGGGCGTCTTGGCCAACGGTATTTTGAAAGGCGGTATCGACGGTGGCGCAGTCGGCTTCCTGAAGCGTTTGGCCTTTGGTGCGCAGTTCTGCTGTGCTAACGCCCCAGGTTTCTTGGCTGGTTTGGCGGTCGTATTCAATCCAGGTGGTGATGGAGAGGTTAAGGTTGCTGCCGGCAATGGTGCCGTCTAGGTTTTGGCGGTAGCTGGTGTAGTAGCTGTTGGCTTCGTCGGCAATGGTGCCTTGGAAGTTGCCGGTCACCTGCTGGTTGGCATCGACAGTCAGGCGCGCATTGAGGGTGTTGACGTCATCTTCGCTAAAGTAGCAGTACCGACCGGGGGATAGGGACGGTGCTGCTGGGGCGGCGGCGCTATCGTCTTTAGGGGCTGGATTTTTGGCATCGGGGGCCGTGGGGGCGGCGGCAGGAGGTGCCGCTTTGTCCGGTGCGTCACTAGGCTCCGTCTCGGTGGTGGCCGTGTCTGGGGCTGCTGGGGCGGTCTCGGATGGGGGCGTCGAGGATGTGCAGCTAACTAGGCCCACTGCGAGGAGTAGTGCGATCGCACGGGTTGAAAATGCCATAGTCATGTCCTTTAAACCGGTTCTTTACGTGGGGTGCTGTAATGACTTCCCTGTTGACCTGTAGGATTCCCTACAGCCAGTTAAAGAACTGGTCAAGGCACTAGACAGTGGGATGATTGCTATACAATCTTTTGAGACCTTTACAACTTTGTCCCGATGGCCCTTAACGTTGGCGATCCCGCGCCGGAATTCAGTATGCCCGATGCCGAGGGCAAGGTGTATAGCTTGTCTGACTACAGCGGCAAGCGAGTGGTGCTGTACTTTTACCCCCGTGACAATACGCCAGGCTGCACGAAG
The DNA here is from genome assembly GCA_039821475.1 of Cyanobacteria bacterium J06632_22. Classification (GTDB taxonomy): domain Bacteria; phylum Cyanobacteriota; class Cyanobacteriia; order Phormidesmidales; family Phormidesmidaceae; genus CAWUKV01. The sequence continues at coordinate 4,352 of JBCBOC010000181.1, forward strand.
GAAGCCTGTGCCTTTCGCGATAGCTATGAGCAGTATCAGGCCGAGGGGGCAGTTGTGCTAGGCGTGAGTACCGACAATGCCAAATCCCACGCTAAATTTGCTGAAAAGCATGGCCTTCCCTTCCCCTTGTTAATCGACGAGGAGGGTAAGGTGGCCACCACCTACGGCAGCTACGGACTCAAAAAAATGTATGGCAAAGAGTACATGGGCATCAGCCGTAGCACCTATGTCATTGGTCCCGACGGTACTTTGGAGAAGATTTACCTAAAGGTCAAGCCTGCCGATCATCCGGCAGAAGTGCTGGCTGATATCCAGGCAATGTCTGCCTAACGCCCTCTTAAACATCATGCCGCAGTTCTTTCGGCCCGTTCGTACGCTTCTGGGACTATTGCTTAGGCGTCCCATCTTGGGGACCAGCATCATTCCCGTGATGCCGGATGGCAAAATTGTGCTAATTCGTCGGCGAGATACGGGTAAGTGGGGGCTTCCCGGCGGCATTGTAGACTGGGGTGAAGACATTCCCAAAGCAGCCGCTCGGGAGCTGATCGAGGAAACAGGGTTGACATTGGTGGGGGTAGAGCGCCTAGTGGGCATTTACTCCGATACAGAGCGTGACCCCCGCTTTCACTCGGTTTGTGTGGCGTTAGCGGCCCAGGTGGATGGCGTCTTTACGATTCAAGATGTGGCCGAAGTGCTAGCGGTCCAGTCCTTTGATGTGACGGACATTCCCCATGGGGAACTGGCCCACGACCATGACCAACAGCTACAGGACTACCTCAATGGAGCCACTGTTCTGGCCTAAGCAAGACGCATTGCCGATCCGCAATCTGCGCCGTAAGCTGCCCCAGGGACAGGTGTTCTGGCAGGAGGTGGGGCGTGGGGCTGCGGTCGTGTTTTTACACGGGACCTGGAGTGATAGTGGTCAGTGGCAGCCGCTGTTGCGAACGATGGGGCTGCACTACCATTGCTTAGCGGTGGATCTACTGGGCTGCGGCGAGTCGAGTCGGCTGAAGCCGGCGGAGTATAGCATTGCCCTGCAGGTGGAGGCGTTAGCTGAACTGCTGACGGCACTGCGCATTGGCCCGGTATATATCGTGGCAGAATCGCTGGGGGCTTGGGTGGCGGCTCAGTTTGCGTTGCGTTACGCCGATCGCGTCCGAGGACTGGTGTTGATGGCTCCAGAGGGGGTGGCGCTGTCGGCGCCTGACCGTTGGCGGACCTATCGACGCGTGTTGAATCCGTTGATGGGGTTATGGCTGCGGTTGTCCTATCCCATCGCTAAGGCGATGGGGCGGGAGCGGGGTTGGCTCAAGACTCGACACCTACGACGGCAACTGCTCAAACATCGAGCAGCTTGCACCCTTCTGTTTAATCGTAAAAAAAGTGCGATCGCAGCGGAACAACTCCAGTCAGCCGCTCGCATCCAAGCGCCGATCCTATTGCTGCAGGGCGAATCGGCTAATTCTGAAACCCAGGCCCTAAACCAATCCTATTGGACCCATGCCGCCCAACAACCTCAGACTGGGGTAGTGCCAGGCCGTGATGATCTGGCCGAAACACAGCCCCAGGCCGTTGCTGCAGCTGTGACGCAGTTTATCAATCAATGCTCCAGTCAACCCGCCACACCCCAGGAACGTTAATGCGGGGATGGGGTGGGATTACTTTTCCCTGCTGGAGCCCTTGACGATCAACCTACAGGGATTCTCGGAAGGGCGCCTCGGCTGTTAAACAGGACTGCATTTCAGCACGTTCTAGCAGATTGGGGGCGTCTTCTACGGTTTCATCCAGGGGAATGTAGTTGACCAATCGGTCGGGCGTTCCCAGCAGTACGAGACCGTTCTCCTGCGGTAGCAGGACGATGTCCGCCGTGTCCGTTGCGTAAATGTTTAAGGGGGCTGTGCGTGCGACTGAGATCACGCCCTGGAAGGTTTGGAAATTAGCGGCGGTGTTGGCGGTCTCAGCAATCTCTGATTCAACCAATCGGCGACGCTGTTCAATCTCGGCGCTGGCTCGCTGGCGGGTTTCGCGAACTTGCTCCTCCAGAAATTGGTCGAGGGCGCTGGGGTCGTTTCTAAAGCGCTCTAGCTGGGCTGCCTGTTCTGGGCTGATCTGGTCACTGGCAATGGCGCGATTGAGCAAAGCCTCATCCGCCAGTAGTGCTATCACCTGTTGCCGCTGCTCGTTCACCTGTTGCTGTAAAAGCGCCTCTAGCTCAGCTTCTGCAGCCGCGGCCTCTTGCCGAATCTGTTCCAGGGCATCGTCCAGAGCGGCAGCTTGGCCTTCACGGTCAAAGAAGGCCGCGACGCAGACTCTGTCGTCACGTTGGGCGATGTGGACGTAGCGAAATCCATTGCTGTAGGCACCCGCTAACGGAGATGCACTGACAGCGGTTGCGTTTAGATCATCCGCGCTTTGGGCATGCCCGGTCGGGGCCGTGGCAATAGTCGGGGCTACGGCCAAGAGCGCAGCTAAGGCAAGGCGGGGGATTTTCATTGTGGATTAGACAGTGCAGATCTGAACGGTGTTGATGGATATAGCGCTGGTCACTTGGCGTAGGACAATCCTGGCGCTCA
>JBCBOC010000177.1:0-7000 GCA_039821475.1 Cyanobacteria bacterium J06632_22
ACGTTTTTTCTCGGTTGGGCCACTCGTAAAGCCATGTAAAGCTTTTAATGAAGCATTTATTAAACAGTGCTTCGGTGAGGGGATAATTCGTCATGCTACCAGCCAACCCATTTCCAGCCCAGCCACAGCCGCTAAACTCATTAGCCGGTTCACCCCGTCGTGGTGTCACGACAGTGCCTGCGGATCGCCCCATGCTTACAATGGCACAGACCCAAGTGATCCAGCAGCAGGTCTGCCAAGTTGCACGACAGAAAAACTATGGGGCCGCCATTGAGTTATTGGACCAACTCATCCAAAGCTATCCTCATCGAGCAGAGTATTACAGCAATCGCGGCTTAATGTATTACCGCTGTCGCCAGTGGGGGCACGCACTGCTCGACTACAATCGCGCACTAATACTCAATAACCAGTGCGATCGCACCTACAACCACAGAGCGAACTGCTATGCCGCTCAGCGTAGCTGGTATGCCGCGATCTCCGACTACGATCGGGCGATTGACATCAACCCATTCAATACACAGGCCCGACTCAACCAAGGCATTACGCTACGCAGCATTGCCCAGTATCAATCGGCGCTGATTTGCTTTGATATTGCCTTATTTTTTGGAGCCTTGATGCCCGCTATCTATGCAGAGCGTGGACGCACTTACCACCTCATGGGGCATTGGAACTGCGCCATGGGAGACTATCAGAGAGCGCTATCCGCCGTATACGATACCGAGCTATCTGCAGCTCAGGCAAAGAAACTCAGAACCCGCATTCACAAATGGCAAATTGAACTACTCGCAATCGAGGAGTAAGCCATCCTCGACGCTGGTAAGTCGCCAGCAAAGCTTGATAGCCCAAGCACTAAGCGCATGAGGGGAAGTTACGCTTTTGGAACTTCCGAAAATTTGGAGTTCCGAACATCGCTACATCCCTATGCTAGAGCACTCGACGGCTCAGCCGAATCTTGGGAGAGGGTGCTTCAATAGACCGATAGACAAACTGTTAGACCCATAGGTCATCAAGCTTAAGACACGGCGATGCTTACGCTGTACTCGACAATTATCCGTATTCGCAGCAAGCGACAATTATCCGTATTCGCAGCAAGTTACCGGCAACCGACATCAGCCGCTCAGCGCCGACCCTAGCGCAGCCAACATCCCCATTAGGGCAGGTCAGTTAGGACAGGCCTGCCGGCACCCGCAGAGACCCTAATCAATCGAAATACTTTGCGGCCCTTTCGGAGCAGAAGGCGGTGGGGTTGGTGGCGTAGACTCACCCGACTGCTGCTGATCAAGCCAGGTTTTTACGGGATCATCAGACAAATCCAATCGAAATACCCCGGAAGCAAAGCCCCCTAAAAAAGCCACTGGTTGGCGAACCAGCGTTTGCATGATGGGCGTCAGCTCATCCAAAAACATTAGCGCTTCCTTCAATCGTTTCAGTCTAAGTTATCCTAGCGCGTTGACTTTTATCTTTCTATCTCGGCCACCCTATTTCCGATCTCAGACACCCTATTTCTGATTCCCAGACGCCCTATTTCCATACTCGACGGACCGAAGCTATCTCAGCCCACGTCGTCCATTGGGGTACACCGTCGCCCAATTGGTACGAGCCGAGGCCAGTTGGGCATCGGTAACCTGAGCGCCGCTCAAATCTGCCCCGCTCAGATTCGCCCCCTTAAGATTCGCGTCCGTCAAACAGCAGCGATTTAAATTGGCGCCTCGGAGGTCGCTCTCTTCTAAATTCGCCCGCCCCAAATAGGCACCGGAAAAGTTGACACTGCGCAGCTGAGCGTTGCTCAAGTCAGCATCACCAAAATGAGTGTTAGAGAGATTAGCCTGCTGTAAATTGGCACGCTTGAGCTTAGCACCGGAAAAGCTGGCACCCGACAAATCAACTTTCTGGAGGTCGACCGCAACCAGCTCTTGCATAGAGAAATCACGATGTCCCTTGCCATAGGCCAACTGCAGAGTTTCTACAGTAACCTGCCGAGCCGTTGACGGGCGGCGCCCATCACTCGAATCAATCTGCGTCGCCAGACTGCCTGACGAAGATAAATTTAACGGTGTCCGACGATAGCGATTTTGTTGGGAGGAGGTCGCTTTGGCATTCGCCCGTTCGCGCCGGGCCCGAATCGCAGCTGCCAAACGAGAAGACGGCGAAGACGGTCCCGAGGACATCAGCCCCTCTTCAGACATCGCGGCAGATTCCTGACTGGTTGCCCCACTCACGTTGCCGCTGTTGGTGCCGCCATTATTACCAGTTGGCGTTGGGAACGCCATATTTTGAGCCAAGCTATCCAGATACGGTTCCAGATCTAGATCTCGGAGGATGGCATCGGCAGAGGTATACCGATGGCGCACAGAAATCTCCAACATCTTGCGCAGCACACCAGCAATATGGTCGCTCACGCGCACATGGTTTTGCCAGAGCATTTCGCCAGTCTGCGGATCGTAGGAGAGATCTTTAGGCGAACGCCCGGTCAGGAGATAAATGCAGGTCACCCCTACGGCATAAATATCACTGGCATATACGGGTCGCATCGCCATTTGTTCCGGTGGCGCATAGCCCGGCGTACCAATCGCATAGGCGGTTAGGGCCGTCTGTTCAGACTGACTCGCTTTAACCGGGTTAACTTTATCTTTGACCGCGCCAAAGTCAATGAGCACTAGACGCTTATCCTGCTCACGGCGAATGAGGTTGGCCGGTTTGATATCACGGTGAATCACCTGATGACTATGGATGTACTGCATGACCGGCAGTACCTCGCATAGAAACTGTTTCACCCCGGCTTCGCTAAACGGCCCCCCTCGTTTGACTTCTTGCTGAAGCGTCGCGCCACTGATATATTCTTGCACCAGGAAAAAATCTTGCTGATGCTCAAAATAGTCCAGCAGTCGCGGCAGCTGAGGATGGTTGCCAATTTTTCCGAGGATTTTGGCCTCGCGCTGAAACAGGTCACGGGCCATTTCCAGAACGTGATTGGCCTCAGTCGTGGGCCGCAGTTGCTTAATCACGCAGGGCGGTCGCCCAGGCAAGGACTGGTCTCGAGCCAAAAAAGTTGCGCCAAACCCACCTCGCCCCAGTGCACCAATGACCTTATACCGATCACGCAGTAGCAATGAAGACTGACAGGCCTGACACTGCTTTGCCGCCGGAGGGTTCTTGGGATGAGGACAATCTGGGTTAATACAGTAGGACATGAACTATCGCTTCGACGCGGTCACTGAGCCGAACCCATCCTCGCAGGTGCGATCCCCTTCGGCTGTCGTCAGGTGGCCTACAGACAATTCTGCCTTAAGAACGGTGTTCCTAGCAGAGGACTCTGAGTCAATTATTCCCTGATTTAGCTGGGAGGCGAAAACTACCCCTGTAAAAGATGCCTAGACTTTATACAAAGGGCTGCGTTTCTGCACTTCCGAAAGCACTGCACCATCGAGCAGAAACAGAAAAATCAACGATTGAGCTGCTCAACATTACACCAATACTCTAAGTAAAAGGCAAAGCCCCCATCGCCTAAGTGATATTCGAGCACATTTCCTATTCCCTAAATGCACCGATACCAACCGGAAATGAACACAACTAAAGCCAACACTACACGGTGTTAGGGGTATCCCCTTGACACCGGATCTTAGCCATAGCGCCTAGGCTCAGACTGACGGCTCAGACTGGCCAAACGGCGCTGAAACTGAGCACCGATTGATACAATCAGATTCGCTAAAAACAACTTTTTATGATGTAGCATAAGCCATGATTTTATGCAGTACCTAAGGCAGCAATCCACCAGAGATTAAACAAAGCGGTAAAGATTCGACGATAGAATAGGAAAGCTTTAGGGCACTGGTCCAAGTCATCGAGTATCTGCTACTGAGCCACGTCTATAGTTCACGCCCATCGGTAATCTTTACCGTGGAGAACGCCAGAATGCGCTTACCCCGGCAAAACCGATGGCCTACTGTCGCAATTGGGAAGACCTCATTGCGCTCTCCCACAGTCTGGCTGATACTGGTCAGGCGCCTGGTTCAGGCATCACTGAGTGCTCCAGGCAGTTGTTAGCCGCCAACGACCTGTCATCCTTAGCTGTTTCGATGGGTCTCCGCTCACTTCCTTTTCTCCTTATTCATTAGACTTTTTGGGATCCAATAAAGTTCATGCGGATTTCTTGTAACTGGCTCAAAGAACTGGTCGCCCATGACCTCGACCCCGAAGCCCTGGGTGAGGCCCTGACCATGGCAGGCTTCGAGGTCGAAGACATTGAAGAGCGTCGAACTTGGGCAGATGGCGTGGTTGTTGGCAAGGTCACTAACCGGCAATCTCATCCCGATGCCGATAAGCTCAGTGTCTGTACGGTCGATATTGGCGATGCAGAACCCGCCACCATTGTCTGCGGTGCGTCCAATGTACGCGCTGATATTTACGTGCCGGTAGCAAAGGTGGGCACCTATTTGCCCAAGGTGGACCTGAAGATTAAGCCTCGCCCTGTGCGCGGCGTAGCGTCAGCCGGCATGATTTGCTCCCTAGCAGAACTGGGATTGGCGAAGGACTCAGAGGGGATTCACATATTTGACAGTACCCAGAGCCTCGAAGTCGGGCAAGATGCCCGTCCGCTCCTGGGCCTCGATGATGTGGTACTCGATCTATCCTCCACAGCGAACCGAGCGGACGCCCTCAGTATGGTAGGCATAGCCCGTGAAGTCGCAGCAATTACCGGCGCCCCGCTCAGCTTACCCATTCGGGAAAACGCCGTTGCCCCCTCGGCTACACCCGATGGGGTTGACATTCAATTGGCGGATCCGAAAGCCTGCCCAATTTATATTGGCACGGTGTTAGAGGACATCAAAATTGGCCCCTCGCCAGCTTGGATGCAACAGCGTCTAGAGGCAGCCGGGACTCGCTCGATCAGCAATGTGGTGGATATTACAAACTATGTGCTGCTGGAATGGGGGCAGCCGCTCCACGCCTTTGACCTAAGTCGTCTCCAATCGGCAGCCGGAGAGACGCTGACCATTGGAGTACGCACAGCCAAATCAGGAGAAAAACTAAAGACCCTAGATGGGCAAACCCGCGATTTGGTGGAGCAGACGCTACTGATTACGGCAAACGACCAGCCCGTCGCACTGGCAGGGGTAATGGGGGGCGAAGCCACTGAGGTCTTTGATCAGACGCAAACCGTTTTCCTGGAGTCCGCCTATTTCGATGCGGCCGCAATTCGTCGCTCAGCCCGCAGCCAGGGGTTACGCACCGAAGCCTCGGCCCGGTATGAGCGGGGCGTGAATCCGGCAGAACTAGAATTGGCCTGCGATCGCGCCATTCAACTCTTGGTTGAGTTTGCCGGAGCTCGCATTGCCGGGCAAACTGAAGATCGAACAGCAGCCGGGCGAATTACCCCGAGCCGTACGGTGGGCCTACGTCTGAGTCGGATCAATCAACTTCTAGGTCCGGTCCGGTCCGAGGACGGCAATAGCGAGTTGGACACCGCTACAGTGGAGACGCTGCTCGCTAAACTGGGCTGCACCGCGACCGCTGAAGCACCGGGAAACTGGACGGTACAGGTGCCACCTTACCGTTACCGCGATCTGGAGCGCGAGATCGACTTGATTGAAGAGGTCGCCCGACTCTACGGCTACAACCAGTTTGCCAACACACTCCCGCAGCAAACTTCGCGCGGGGTCCTCTCGCCTGAGACTGTCTTGTCACAACAACTGCGTGCCGCCTTCCGAGGGGCCGGGTTGACAGAGGTGCTGCACTATTCACTCACCAACTCAGAACCCAGACGCGTCGTTCTGGCTAACCCTCTGTTTACTGAATATTCTGCGTTGCGCTCTGACCTGATGACCGGATTGATCAGCGCGTTCAAATTCAACTTGGAGCAGGGCAATGGCCCCCTCAATGCCTTTGAAATGGGCCATATCTTTACGGCAGCGCTGCCAGAGGCTGAACCGAGCGGCTCCACCGAAAAAGAATCCGTTAGTGGCATTATGGGGGGCGATGCTAGTACCGGGCAGTGGGTTAACGGCGGCAAACCCCAACCCATGAGCTGGTATGAAGCCAAAGGTTTATTGGAAGCCGTGTTTCAACAACTGGGCTTGGCCGTTGATTATCGTCCGGCCGAAAAGGCGTCCTTAGATGAACGACTGCATCCCGGTCGGACGGCATCACTGTGGGTGCGCGGCCGCACGGCCTTGGGCACCTTTGGACAACTCCATCCCCGCCTGCGCCAGTCGGAAGGCCTGCCCGAAGAGGTCTACGTCTTTGAATTGGACTGGCAGGTATTGGTCACCTGCTTAGCGAGTCGACAACGGAAGGTAGCAACCTTCAAGTCCTACTCGACCTATCCGGCTTCGGACCGTGATATCGCATTTTATGCCCCGACTGAGGTGACGGTGGCGGACCTCACGAAGGCAATGACGAAAGCGGGTGGCAAGCTATTAGACGAGGTCACGCTGTTTGATGAGTATCGGGGAGAAACGGTCCCCGATGGACAGCGGAGTCTGGCATTTCGCCTCGTGTATCGATCGAATGACCGCACCCTGACGGATCAGGATATTGAACCTGTCCACCAGAAGGTGCGCGGCACCCTGGAGAAAAACTTCAGCGTCAGCTTGCGAAGTTAGCCTTTAAGCAGACCGTATTTATATCTCTCGCCACTTTGCTTCTAAGAAAATGGCCCAATAGGCGTATTTTCTTCCAGGGTTAACCTAACGCACCGTGTTGGGCCAGGAGCGCGACATCGTGACCAAAGGGCGCCACGACCCTTGCGTCGGCATTCGGGCGGTTCCGGTTGGCGAAGCGATGATGGCGATCGTGCTGGCGGACCATCTGCTCCGCCATCGGGGGCAAGTGGGTTGATGCGCCGTCCACAGACTGTCCAGCCCGACCGCGTCCGGTGCGACAGACCGCGCATGACATCCGCGCAGCACGCCTAAATTTTAGGCAGATTCCAGACCAGCGCATCTGTTAGGCTTCCGTAGTTACCCGCTCACGTCGTGCGTGCAACGAGGCAGGGTGGAGA
>JBCBOC010000197.1:0-6687 GCA_039821475.1 Cyanobacteria bacterium J06632_22
CGCCAGGATTGTCCTAAGCGCCTGGCCCAACACGGTGCGTTAGGTTAACCCTGGCGCTCAAGTGCCTAGGGTTGGAGCCAAGTGGCCCGCCGTCGTGAACAAATCCCGCAAAAGGGCCCCGAAAAGGTCGTGTGTGGCGACGGCTATAGTCGTGTGTGGCGACGGCTATAAGCGGGCTGTAAATTTAAGCAATACCGCTCCATTCTCGAAGAGGACGGACACCCTAGGGCGCGACGGTCTCCTCCGGCTCCGGGGGACCATTAAAGTAGACGTCCAACACCTTTTGCACCATCGGGAGGGCAACGGCACTACCGCCGCCGCCGGTATGCTCGCCAAAGGCAACGACAATAATTTCTGGGTCTTCGTAGGGACCATAGGCCCCAAACCAGGTGTGGTTTTCGTAGGGGTCCGTCTCAGCGGTACCGCTCTTGCCTGCCAAAGGCGGCAGGGTAGGGACATTGAGCTTCGTCCCCGTACCACCGGTAATCACCTGGCGTAATCCTTCTTGCAATACACGAATAGTCGACGGGTCCATTTCCATATCGGTGCGCCAATCCTTGGCTTCAGAGCCGTCTTGCAGCAGGTGCGGTGTGACTTTGTAGCCGCCGTTGGCCGGTACGCCAAACATCACAGCCACCTGTAGCGGAGTGACCTGCATAAAACCCTGGCCGATAGAAATATTGACGGTGTCGCCAGTGGTCCATCCAAAACCCACATTTTCCATCTTCCATTCATTATCTGGCACCAACCCCCGCGACTCTTCTGCGGCCAGTTCAATCCCCGTTTTTGAACCAAATCCATAGCGCCGCATCCATTCGGTGAGGGGCTTTTCCGTCATCTTGATGCCGACCTGGTAGAAAAAGGTATCGCTACTCCAGGCCATGGCACCTCGAAAGCCCAGGGGGCCAAAGCCTGATTTATTCCAATCCCAAAACAAGTGACCGCTGACGCTGACGTAGGGATAAGTCGGCAGGATCGCCTCAGCATCGTAGTTGCCAGATTCAATCCCTGCAGTGGTCGTCACAATTTTGAAGGTACTGGCTGGGGGATAGCCCCGCATGGTGCGATTGACAAACGGATCACCCCGGCGATTGAGCTGCTCCCACTGTTCAGGCGTCACGCGGGTGGTAAACAGGTTGGGATCGAAAGTGGGACGGCTAACCATCGCCCGGACAGCCCCATCACGGGGGTCAATGGCAACGATCGCACCGATGGTATCTCCCAGCGCGGCTTCTGCCGCCCGCTGTAGCTCTAGATCCAGCGTTAGCTCAATATCTTGGCCAGACTTAGGGGGTTTCTCACCCAGCAGTGCCACCACACGTCCTGTGCTGTCTACCTCCACCTGCTGGCCGCCCCACTCGCCCCGCAACAAATGTTCGAAGGCGTCTTCAGCGCCCATTTTGCCAATGAAATCACCCAAGCGATACCCCTCTTCTTTGCGGGCTTCCAGCTCTTCTCCGCTGATTTCACGGGTGTAGCCAATCGCATGGGCTGCCAGATCACCGTGGGGATAGTTGCGCACCGCTTCAGCCTCGACGCGAACCCCCGGAAGCTGGTCGGCATACTCGGCTAGGGCAGTGGCCTGGGCCGGGCTGATGCCACGGGCAATGGGCACAGATTCGGCGGAGTCCTGGTTAACTTGCTATAGGCGCTGGGCAATTTCTTCAACGGGGACATCCAAGAGCTGCGCTAGCCGTGCCACCACCGCATCGCGTTCGTCAGCATCTTTAGGCATGGAAACGGGCCAGATTGAAACCGAGTGGGAGAGTCGGCTACCGGCCAGAATTTTGCCGTTACGGTCAAAGATGGTTCCCCGCGCCGGCCGCCGCGGCAGCAGCAACACACGGTTGTCTTCGGCAAGTTCACGATTGCGCTGACCCTCTACCAGTTGCAGGTAAAACAGTCGACTGCCAATGCCGCCAAGCATCACCAGCGACAGCACAATCATCATGACGACGGATTGATACTGCCGTCCGACTGTGCGGCCACCTTTTTTGCTGCCCTCGTGGGCAGAATATTGCAAAAACGCCATAGAGCCTAGATTAGAACTGTCCTGGATCAGAATTTTAGAGTCTTCGCGAGAGTCTTCGCCATTGGCGGTAGGCTACCGAGTCAGGCGATCCCGCTGGGCCTATAAACAAACCGGCTCGCCACTAAACACAACCGATAGCCCCGCCTTAGGGATTTTTTGGGGCTTTGGCCAACGTTTTGGGGCAATGAGGCAGAAGCGCTCGCGGACCAACGCGTTGACCTGTTGCCCTATTTTAGCGCCCTCGATTCTGGTCTATCCGCACGACTTGACCAAAGCCATCAACATGGGCACAGCGGCTCACAACAACATGTCTAGGCAGGCAAGGGCTGTCGGGCATCGTTCCTAAGTTAAGACGGGTAAGCTAAAGTTGGCTTTACCGGCACGATGGCCCCCGACGGTGTGCCCCAGACGGTGTGCCCCAGACGGTGTGCCCCACCCACCGCTGTGCCGACTCAAGTTGTAAACAGTTGGCTACGTCATATACGGTGTAAAAGAGCAAATCTGCATACACTACCTGACAGATTTGCGCTGGTCAGCTTCGTGGTTGACGCTGGAGCGTTACCCAAGCCCCATCGACGTTGGCCATAGCCGCATCCCCATGGTGATTCCCACCTGTCCCCGCGCGGGTCTCAGACCCAGTTTTGTCTCAAGTCTATGCCCTGATGACAATCATCAATCGCACCATTACTGACCCATAGCCCCTGATTGCCCCTAATTCGATGTGATTAGGGGCAATCAGGGGTTGCATCTCCTTCGTAACCTGATGTCTCAAGCCTTGCCCCGTCCTCCCCTTTCCGGCACAACGTCGGCCAGAGTTCCCGCCGCCCCGGCAACCGCCGTGCCAGATGTTGAGCTTCTAGGTGTGGTCAAAAGGTTTGACAATGACATCGCGGTCAAGGGGCTGGACCTCACCATTCGCCGAGGGGAATTTTTCAGCATTTTAGGGCCGTCAGGTTGTGGTAAAACAACGACGCTACGCATGATTGCCGGGTTTGATACCCCCACCGAGGGTACACTTCTGATCCAGGGGCAGTCCATGACCCAGGTGCCCACCCACCGTCGTCCAGTCAATACGGTCTTTCAAAACTATGCCCTGTTTGACCACATGAGCGCTTGGGATAACGTGGCCTTTGGGTTACGCGTGAAAAAGGTGAGCAAGGCGGAGGTGCGATCTCAAGTGGGCGAAGCCCTCAAACTGGTGCGCATGGAAGACTACGCCCAAAAGTATCCCCAGCAGCTGTCCGGGGGACAGCGCCAGCGCATTGCCCTAGCCCGCGCCCTAGTCAACCGCCCCACTGTGATGCTGTTAGATGAGCCCCTGGGAGCGCTGGATCTGAAACTCCGCAAACAGATGCAGTTTGAATTGGCAGGCCTGCACCAGCGGCTGGGTGTGACCTTTATCATGGTGACCCACGATCAAGAAGAAGCGCTCTCTCTCTCTGATCGAATTGCCGTCATGCGGGACGGCACCATTGAGCAAGTGGGCACGCCTAGCGAAATCTACGAACAGCCCCAAACAGCCTTTGTCGCAGACTTCATTGGCGAGACGAATCTGCTCTCGGGGGAGATTCATACCGACGGTAGTGGTCGCCCCCAGGTGGCCACTAGCAGCGGCCTACGGATTCAGGTCAACGACGCCCCATCGACGGGCGCCGTCGATGTCAGCATCCGCCCCGAAAAAATCGACCTTAGCCCCCAGGCCCCAACCCAAGCTGACAACTGTTACCCAGGCCAAGTCCGCCACACAATGTATTTAGGTACCCACGTTCACTGTGTGGTAGAACTGACAACGGGCGATCAGCTAATGGTGCTACAACCCAATCAGGCCAAGCATCTGCCCGATTCTAAAAGGCCGGTCTACGTCTCGTGGGCAGCAGCGGACTGTCGAGCGCTGGCGAGGTAATATGCATCAACAAAATACAAACCTTGATGACGTCCAGAACCAGCGATTTCCCCAGACAAGTGCCAGTGTCAAACTGGACGAAGTTGAGCAGCTCGTGCCAATAGGACCAGGCTGCACAGTGTGTGAGTGTATGGGCCCTAGGCCCTGAGCAGCAGCGCCTCAGTCAGAGGCCCAACGTCAATGGCAAAGGCCATATCAAGAGAATCCAGATCAGGTTGTTCACAGACATAGCGTTAGTGAGGTAGTGCAATGCCCCGTCGTTTTCCCATTCGATCCGCCACCCGTCGTCGTTTTCTGCAGGGGTCTACCGCCGCCCTAGCGGGCATTGCTCTGTCCAACTGTCGGGGTAGCGGTGGCGTTAGCGACGTGCAGTCCGATGACAGCGCCACACCCTCGGGCGGTGACGGCAAGCTGTATATCTACACGTGGGCCGACTATACCGATGACGAAGTCGTCCAACAGTTTACCGAAGCCACCGGCATTGAAGTCGAAATCGACCTGTACGAGTCCAACGAAGCCATGTTGGCGAAGATGCAGGCTGGCGGCGGCGACAAGTACAGCATCATCTATCCGTCAGACTATATGGTCGCGGAAATGCGCGACCTGGACCTATTGACCCCCATAGATGCGTCTCGACTTGAGGGCATGGCAGCCCTCGTCGACAACTGGCAAAGCCCAGCCTATGACCCCGACAACGGCTACAGCATTCCCTACAGTTGGGGCACGACGGGCCTGGTTTACAACACCGCCCAACTTGACACCATCAAGGACTGGGCCGACGTCTGGCTACAGGCGGAACAGTTGGATCGGCAAATCACCCTGCTGGATGACGTCAGAGAAACCATGGCGGCATCGCTCAAGTCCCTGGGCTATTCTGTCAATACCACGGACCCTGGGGAGTTAGAAGCCGCTTACCGGAAACTGCTGGAATTGAAGCCAGCGCTATCTGCCTTTAAGTCCTTTGGCTGGCAAGAGGAGTTACTGGGCGGCGACTTGCTGGTGTCCCACGCCTACTCCGTTGAAGCCATTCCCGTTACAGAGGAAGACAGCAACTTTGACTACATCGTCCCCGAGAGCGGTGCGGTGATTTGGACCGACACGCTGGTGATTCCGACCACTGCACCGAACGTTGATGCGGCCTATCAGTGGATCAATTTCAATCTTCAGCCAGAGGTCTCGAAGGGACTGGTCGAGCGTCTGTCTATCGCCACCCCCAATGGCAAAACCCTAGAGATCCTCTCCCCTGAGCTACTTCAGAATACCGATCTCTTCCCGCCCCAGGAGGTCTTGACCCGCTGCGAGGCGCTGGGACCGGTGGGTGAAGCAGGAGAACTCTACGACCAGTATTGGAACCAACTAACGAGTGCCTAGAGGTTCACCGTGTTCACGTCCGTGTGCGCTCAATTCCTGTGCTTTACATCTGTGTGACCTACTCTGTGTGCCCTAAATCTGTGTGCCCTAAATGTCTGCACTGACCCCGCCAGACGCACCCGCCCAGACACAGCCTCGCCAGGCCCAACACCACTGGTGGCAAAACCTCTCAGGTCCCCTAGCGCTGCTGGGCCCTTCAGGGATTTGGCTGCTACTGTTTATGGTGCTGCCCACGCTGCTGATTTTGGAAATCAGTCTGGTCCCAGGGTTGAGGCCAGGCCAGCCTACCGATGGCTACGGGCTGGGCAACTATCTGCAGATTCTTCAGCCGGTGTTCCTGGGTGTCGTGCTGCGCACGGTAAGGTTTGCCCTGGTGACCACGGTAATTTGTCTGGTGGTTGGTTTTCCAGTGGCCTACTGGCTGGCACTCATGGCCCCGAAACAATGGCGTAACCTGCTGCTGGTGGCCTTTATCCTACCGCTGTGGACCTCATCGCTGCTGCGCACCTATGCCTGGATTATGCTGCTGCGCCGTTCGGGATTAATCAATGTCATGCTGACGTCCGTTGGGCTCCCAGGCCAATCGCTCATGAATACAGAATGGGCTGTGTACATTGGCTTGGTCTACAACTTTCTGCCCTATATGGTGCTGATTTTGTACGCATCACTGGAACGGCTAGATACGCAATTACTGGAAGCGGCTGCCGATCTTGGCGCCAGCCCCAATCTAGCCTTTTGGAAGGTTACCGTTCCGCAGACGCTCCCGGGCATCGCCGCGGGCAGTTTGCTAGTCTTTATTACCAGCGTGGGCGACTTTATCGTCCCAGCACTGCTGGGTGGACCGTCAAGTATGACGCTGCCGCGCCTGGTGTACAACCAGTTTTTAGGCGTATCGCGCAACTGGGGCTTTGGGTCGGCTTTGAGTATGACGCTGATTTTAGCGGTGAGTATCGGGATTGCCCTGCTGCTGCGCTACGGCGACAGAAATCCGGAGACCTACTCATGAGTGCCCCACGCGCCCCGAAATCTTCCCACAAGCCATTGCCCTGGCAAGGGGGCGTCGCCCTACTGATGTATGGGTTCATGTATGTCCCGATTGGGGTACTGGCGATCTACAGCTTCAACGAATCACGCTATGGCGCCAACTGGACCGGTTTTAGCCTGAAATGGTACGGCAAGCTGTTTCAAGATGAACGGTTATTTAACGCCCTGGGCGACAGCCTAAAAATTGCCAATGGCCATGAGCGTGCCCACAACCGCGGCAACCCCCACGGCACAGCCGGCAATTTTTAGGCTGTCGCCCAGGGCGTTAAATAACCGTTCATCTTGAAACAGCTTGCCGTACCATTTCAGGCTAAAACCGGTCCAGTTGGCGCCATAG
>JBCBOC010000072.1:0-10008 GCA_039821475.1 Cyanobacteria bacterium J06632_22
CCACGTTGGGATAGATCTCCTTTAGAAGCGGACTACGAACAAGCCTTAAACTCCTATTGGCAAGCTTTACAGCAGCATCGTACGCAATCAAACGAGATAGAGGAGAGCATTGATCTGTTCTATCTCGGGCGAGTTTACCACCGTCAAGGGCGCTATCGGTCTGCCATTCTTTACTACAGAAGGGCACTGAGCAGACTTAATTTTATTGCAACCAGCGATGACAGTGTTTTATCGCTAAAGTCTCGCCTATTAGAAAATCTGGCTTTCATTTATCTAGAGTTTGACAACAATCCGCAGGCTGAGACAATCCTACAGGCACTCATTGAGCTCCATCAAACCTACGAGACAGCCTCGGAGACCCATGGCCGGGCCCTTTTACATCTGGCGCTAATCAACAGCGAGCGAGGTGAGTTTACCCGCGCCATTGAGGGCTTAGACGATGCTTTCTGGGTCTTTCTGCAGCGCCGGGATCGCGGTCGACAGGCATTGGTATCACTCAATCTTGGCCAGGTATACGTGCAGCTCGGCCAGTACAAAAATGCACAGAACGCTTTCCAAGCCGTCCTGCAGGTGGTCGATGGCGATGCCTACTATTTAGACTATGCGTCCTCGGCCCTAGGCAACTTGGGAGCGCTGCGATTTTTGCAAGGCCAGTATAGCCAAGCACTAGCGTTTTACCGTCAGGCCATAGCACTACAGGAACAAGATCCGGACCCTCGCAGCGTTGTCAGGGTCAGCAGCTTGCTGAGTGAGATGGCCTATGTCCACCGACAGCAAAATAATCCAGACCTGTCACTCGCCCTTTTCCAAGAGGCACTACAGGTGGCCAACCAGCTCGAAACACGAGATGAAAAAATTGATATCTATAACGGGATTGGGTTACTGCACCGCGATAGCAACCAAATACAGGGGGCATGGGAAAATCACAGCCGAGCCGTAAGGATTGCGATCCCCGCGCAAAACCACCTACAAACCATCACCACCCAGCTCTACACTGCCGAGCTGCTTGAGGCTGAGCATCCTGAGCTATCCGTTGCCTTTTATAAGCAGGCCATTAACAATATCGAGACCATCCGCAGCAATATTCGCAGTCTGCCCCTCGAAACTCAAAAGCGTTATACCGACACCGTCTCAGCCAGCTACCGCGACCTCGCGGCCCTGCTACTCAAGCAAGAGCGCGTCTTCGAAGCGCAGCAGGTACTGGACCTGCTCAAGATTCAAGAACTCGAAAGCTATCTGCAAAACGTCCGCGACGAGCGCCCCCAGGAAACGCTAGCCTACCTCCCTGCTGAACAGGTGCTACTTGAGCAGTACCAGGCCTTGCTGCTAAATCAGCTGACTGAAACTGATCCGGTTCTCAGCTTAAAGGCCTTTCTGGCTGACCCCGTTGTCGTAGAGGCCCTTGGCACGCTCCAGCGCGCCGGACAGGACAACAGCCTACAGCCCGAATCCCTCAAAAAACTCCAACACACCCTCCAAGAATTACCTCACAATTCCGCTGTGCTCTACCCCTTGGTCCTCGAAGATCGACTAGAGCTGCTGCTGGTCACCGCCGCCGGCATCCCTCAGCATCGCAGCGTTCCGGTGAATAAGGCCCAGCTCAAGGCCGCCGTCAGCAACCTCCGCCACGAACTCGAAGATCCGGCGGGCTCTGTAAAACCTATTGCTAGTGAGCTGTACGACTGGTTAATTCGCCCCCTCAAAAGCGAACTAACAGACATCGAAAACATGATCTACATTCCCGATAGCGTGCTGCACTACGTGCCCCTGTCGGTGCTGTACGACAACCATACTCACCAGTGGCTGGTAGAACAGTACAGCTCCCACAACCTCACCGCCAGCTCCGTCGGCAACCTGTCTGACGCGCCCCAGCCCCAGCTTAAGGTACTGGCCGGAGCCTTTACCGATGCGCAAACCGAGCCCTTTAACCAGCAAATTGGCGAGCGAACCGTGCCCTTTTACGGGCTCACCTATGCCAAGCAAGAGGTGGACTTCCTCCAACGCACCCTGCCTGAGACGGTAGTACTAGAAGACACCCACTTTACCCGCAACAACCTACAAATCCATCTCCAGGAACAAAACATTTTGCACCTGGCCACCCACGCCGCCTTCTTTCCCGGTCGGCCAGAGGCCTCATTTATTTTGCTAGGGGATGGCGATGTGATGACGATGGACGAGCTACGCCACTGGTCACTACCGGGGGTAGACCTGGTGGTGCTCAGCGCCTGCCAGACAGCCATTGGCCACATCGAGGATGGTCTAGAAATCCTCGGTATGGGCTTTCAACTGCAACGGACCGAAGCGGCGGCGACCCTGGCCTCGTTTTGGAAGGTAGATGACCGTTCCGCGGCCTGGTTGATGCAGGTGTTTTACACGAACCTGAACCAGGGAATGACTAAGACAGAGGCACTGCGGCAAGCGCAGGTGACGCTAATCGAGCAGGGACGGTCAGAGCCGTCGCACTGGGCTCCATTTGTGATTATTGGCAATGGGCTGTGAAGCCCAAACCGGAAAACAATCACTAAGCTTTCCCTCTTTAGCTTTGGCTATCCGTCATTCTCGCGCCAGCAGGTATTATCCTTGTAGCTAAAGGCGCAATTTTGATTGGGATTCTTCAGATTATATTTGGAGTCATCCAATGCATAGCTCGTCTTATGCATTATTTCATAACTACACCCAGGAGGAGATCTCGTGCCCGCGGGGCCTTGGCGGCATCAGCCTTTCAGGCTATGGCAGCAATTTCTGTTATTAATGGAAAGATACAGGAAGAGGAAATCGAAAAGATTATAGAAGTGTATCGCCAGATATTTGATCGCTCATTAGAATCTGATTGGGTCAGGGGAAAGGTCCACGCAATGATGGGGCAAGGCTTCAAGATTGGTCGAATTCTTGGCCGTAAATCTATATTGTTCAACTCATCACAAAAATCATTGATCTTACAGGCTGCATATCGCGTTGCTGCTGCTGATGGAGCCATTGATGCAAGCGAAGAAGGCACCCTAATAACAATCGCAAATGCGCTTGGGATGTCTGTAAGTCAAATGAATAAACTATTTAGCGAAATCAAAAGTGAGACTGTTCCTGTTCAATCCTATGGGAAAAATCTCCGATAGTAATTTAGAAGAGGGGTACATTCTCAAGTATACGTAACTGAGCCCGACCAAAGGCGCAATCATTGCACAACGACAGGTTAGCTGCTTTTTTACGGCAAGGAAACGTCGTAAAGTAATGCAGGTGCCAGATTGAGTAGGGTAAGATGTCAGAACTATTAATCGCCATTATTTCAGCCATTACGTCAGTGGTCGTAGTGCTGGTTACCTACAGCCTCAACGCCTACCGTGAATCAAAGCAAGAAGAAAAACAAAAAGCGGAAGACATCATCTCAGCCTACCTAAACCCCCTACGCTTTTACCTGGTGGAAAATTACTTCCGCTTGGCCGAAATCCTCAAAAGAGCTACTCAGGAAGACGATAAAAGTAAAATTCCGGTTTATGTCTCCAGCCCAGAAGAAATTTCTGCCCAGCCGTCAGAATGGTTCAACGGCCATGGCTGCTACCTAATCTCATCTTGCTATCTCACCGCCCGCTTGTTCTACCAGCTTGATAAAGTCCGACAAGACCTCTCCTACCTTCGTCTCAGTCAAAAGAACGATACCGAACTTATTACCCTCATCACCATTCTCAGCCGCCACTTTGGCCAAGATTACGGTATTTATTACCTGATTCAGCCTAGCATCGGCACAGACATGTACCTCGCAGAGCAAGACCGGCTGATCACCTATCGCGAATTTTGCCAACGCTTACAAGATGCCAACACCCGAGTCTGGTTCGACCGTCTGCTAGCGTTTTACATCGCCACAGCTCAAGGCAAGAATCCCAAAAGAGTCGAAAATATCTTAGGTGCCATACAAAATCTATCGCTATTCCTAGACCAAATGGTCGGTGGCGGCAGCTCTCTGAAAGAACGGCTCGAAATTGAAGGAATTAAGTCACTGTGATAAAAGTCACTGTGATAACAAGTTGTTGCAATGCCGATAGGGTTTGACGTCTTCAATAAGACAATCGACATTGAGATTTCTAAAGGCTTTTTCTATGCCCGTTAAAAACATTAATCCTGTAGGGCTATACCCACAGTATCAAAACTACAGTCATGGGATGGAGGTGAGCGGTGATAGTCGTTTGTTGATTATCAGCGGTTAAAATGGTTACCTTCAAGACGGTGTTACGATGCCTGATTCCTTTGAAGAACAGGGTGACATTATTTGGCAGCACATTGGCACAATTTTATCGGCTGCGGATATGGGCTATGACAACCTGGTTTCTATTCGCACCTATTTAGCCAGCCCCGAATACGATAATGCCAACGTAGCCCTAAGAAAAAAGTTTCTAGGCAGCCATCAACCAGCCTCTACCGTTATTTGTTGTCAACTGCTAGCACCCAAGTGGAAGCTGGAAGTTGAGGCCATGGCAGCAAAGTAAAGGCTGATAGCCAAAGTGTGGGCACCCTAAGCCCGTTCAACCTGCCTTGCGAAATCCGCCCAAGTTGCACTGTTGAAACTTTAGGCCGCCTACAGCAATATTCCCCATGACCGATACGCCCGTGATTCAGACGGACCGTCTGACCAAGCAGTTTGATAGCTACGCTGCCGTCAACGCCGTCAACCTCGAAATCCAACCTGGAGAGGTCTATGGGCTGATTGGCCCCAACGGCGCGGGCAAAACCACCCTAATCCGCATGTTGTCCATGGCCGAGTCGCCCACCATGGGCGACATTTACATCGATGGGCGGCAGCTCGTACGCGGCCACCCCAACCCCGAAATCAAACGTCGCATCGGCTTTTTACCCGACGACTTTCCCCTTTACAACGACCTCAGCGTCCAGGACTACCTCGACTACTTTGGACGGCTCTACTATCTAGAATCCGGCCAACTGCGGCAGCGCATTACCGACGTGCTCGACCTAGTAAACCTGGGCAGCAAGCGAAACAGCGGCATTAGCGGCCTATCCCGCGGCATGAAACAGCGCCTCAGCTTGGCCCGCACTGTCATTCACCAGCCTCGCCTGCTGCTGCTGGACGAGCCCGTCTCTGGTCTCGACCCCATCGCCCGTATCGAGTATCGCGAAACCATTAAGCGACTCCAACAGCAGGGTATTACCATTCTGATCTCGTCCCACATTCTCAGCGACCTAGAAGACTTCTGCACCTCCATCGGCATTATGGAACAGGGGCGACTGGTGGAAAGCGGCCAGCTCCAGTCGCTGTACGAGCAGGACACCCAACAGTGGCTCATCAGTGTCTTAGATGACCGCGCCCCCGCAGAACACGTTTTAGACAACCATCCTGCTGTGCAGTCTCACCAGCGACTCCCTGACAGTCCTCGCATCGGCATTACCTTTACGGGCGATGAAAACGACGCAGCCGCCCTACTGAAATCTCTGGTGGACGCCAACATCCGCATTAGCGAGTTTTACCGCACCCAAGAAACCCTAGAAGATATTTTCATCAAGCTGGGCTATCAGCGGACAGCGTGAGGGTAGCACCCCACCGCCTCATTGCCCAATTGCCTCACCGCCTAACTCCTTCACTCTCCTATGTCCACACTGATTGACCGCCTCGGCGATACCAACCCCCAGTTCCTGCGGGAATGTCGGGGGCGACTCAAATCTCGTAGCCTGATTGCAGCCCTGGGGCTGTCGATACTGTTCCAGATGCTGCTGGGCTTGACCGCCTTTGAGCTGCGCATTGACCTGCCCTTTTCGGAACAGTGCCTGACGGTCTGCCGGACGCTGACATGGACCATTCCCTATGCGCTGTTTACCATTGGCGGCTACTACCTGGTCAACGATCTCACCCAAGAAGAAAAGCGCGGTACGCTCAACTTTATCCGACTAAGTCCGCGCCCGGCCCACGAGATTTTGTTGGGTAAGTTGTTGGGGGTGCCAGTACTGCCCTTTTTGATGGTGGCTTCGGCCATGCCGCTGCACATTATCACAGGGCTGTTGGCGGGGGTTTCGCCAACCCTGCTGTTGAGCTATTATCTGTTGCTGGCCTTTGGGGCGGCGCTAATCTTTACGCTAGCGCTGTTGGTGGGGTTAACGGGCAGTTCTCGGGCGCTGCTGCTGGGGCAGCAGGCCCCCACGGCCATCGCATTTGCGGGCTTGGCCCTGTTTGCCTTTTCTCCCGCCTTTATGTTGTGGAATATCAACACCGCCTGGTACAGCCTTGGGGCTGAGCCCCTATTTGAATGGGTCGACCCGTCTGACTTTCAATGGCTGTACCTGTCCATGACGCGGTCACCCCTGACCAATCATCTGTTTACCATGGGTCACCTGGCAGTGATGACCGGCCTGGCCTGGCAAATGGTCAAACGGCAGTTCCAAACCCCAGACGCGACGCTGGTGGGCAAACGCCTGTCATACCTGGCTGTGGCCTATGTGAATGTGACGGTGTGGGGCTTTTTTGTCAGCACCCTGCCCAATATGGAACTCACCCTCGCCAGTATTGTGGCGCTGTACCCGGTGAATGTGGGGCTGTTTTTGGTGCTGATGTTTGGCCTGGCTCCATCGCGGCAGGCCCTGATCGACTGGCTGCGCTATCGCCGGGGCAGTGGATGGCTAGACTGGATTTGGAGCGACAGCAGCCCCTCGGTAGTTGCGATCGCAATCAACTACATCATTGCATCGGGGTTACTCTTGCCGTGGCTGCTGTGGACCAGTCGCACTCAGGACGTCCCCCCGAGCAGTCTGGTTATTGCCACCGCAAGTATTGGCCTTTGCCTGCTAAGCTACGCCACCCTAGTTCAAATTATCCTCAGTGCTCGAGTCCGCGCACCGCTGATTTGGGCGGCGGGCAGTGTGGCCCTACTGGCGGCTGTCCCCCCGATCATTCTGGCGATTTTTCAGCTCACCCCCGACAGCCATCCTGGCGTCATGACATTCTGGACACTGCTGGGCTTCCCCTTCTGGGACTACAACGAACCGGGCATTCGTAACAGCGCCGCCCTAGGAGTAGGGCTGCAGTTTGCCGTATGGGTGTTGCTGTGGCTGGCCCTGAGCAGAAGCCTCAAGCGACTGAAACCAAAATCATAAGTAACAAAAAAGCCCTCCCTTTGAGCAAGGGAGAGCTTTGAGAGCAGTTTACGCAGTTGAAGTTTTTGACCTGTCGGGCAACGACTACAGCATCAACGAAGGGATGTAGCCGCTGCAGTGAAGCCTAGAGCTCGGTAAAGCCGTTAGCCCAAAGTGTTGCTTCGTGGGGTGCAACGGGATAAGTCACATTGTCAGCGTTAGCAGCGGGCTGGGATGCAACCATACGCACAGCCGTGTAGCCTGCCACGAACATAATACCAGCAGCCAACAAACCGGCCAGCGTACGGTCAGCAGCGGAAACGCGAGCGGTAGAAGATGTATAGCTCATGAGTAAACCTCTAGACGATCAGTGTATTTTTATCGTCTCAGACTTTTTCTGTAGCTTGAGATACGCTTTACCATTCTTATAAACACTAAACGATTGTAATCGATGCGATTTTCGCATAACTCAAACGAAAATCGCACCGCCAAACATCGGATATAGCAACCGCGCACAACCCCCAAACAAAGGCTTTGTGGCAACGGTCATACCAAATGTCTTGGGTTTACACCCGATTCGCACGTTGGGGTTGACCCGCCGCATCGAGATAGCCCTGCTCAATCAGAAAGCGGCGTAACGCCGTAGGGAAATCAGCATGGGTACCGACCACTTCTCCACTCGTGTTGTAAATTGTCAGTCCCCAATCTAAGTCAGGATCGTAGTTGTCGAGCATAAACTGCCAGGCCGTCTCCATCTGGCCAATTTGCGAACTGAGCGCCACGTAAGATGCCAGCATCGCATTGGAGGTCAGGTTATGCTCGGCCTGCACCGCCAAAAAGGCGGCTTTTGCAGCCTCCGCCTGAGCCTGAATCCGGTCGGGGTATTGGTAGGTGGTATCGACTAACGTCCCCGCCTGATAGGTCAAAATCACCTCCGGGGGAAAAGACTCGATGTAAGAACCAAACTTATAAAGAAACGACTGGTCCGCCAGGATGAGCTCCGTTTGGCCATTGTTATCTAAATCGGCAAAGGACACGCCTAGACCATCGAGAAAACCTGTTTCTACGGTCGTAAACTGGGTGCCATCCCAGCGATGGATGGCGGTATTGGTGCAGCAGTGTGCGCCCCCCGAATAGTTCTGAACGATAAGTTCTGAGACGCCATCACTATCGAGGTCGCGCAACTGAACGTTGGCAAACAGCCAGGCAAAGGTTGTTACTGTAGTTTGGGCTTCACCCTGGTACAAAAGCTCGTAGGTTAAGTTGTCATCGTCGAGTTCCACCTCGCTGTAGTGGGTGTAGTCAACGCGAATGCCAATCTCGCCGTCCGTCAGCTCAACATTCTCAAAACTAGAGGTATCGTTACTAATTTCAAGTTGGGGAACCGCTAGGGCAGGGGATATTGCCGCCCCTAGGGTCAATAGCATGCCAGTTGCTACTAAGTTTTTTCCGATCGCTTTCATCGTCATTCCCCAAACTTGTCATATTGCGTTCATCGAGTTGCTAGGGACAGTTCCTGGCGCTGAAGGCCTCGATTCTGGAGCCCCTAGACTGCTATAGCCGTCGCCGCAAAGGCCCTTGATTGGGGTTTGTGCACGACAGCGGGCCACTGGGCGACCATACTGGGCACTTGAGCGCCAGGATTGTCCTAAGCGCTTGGCCCAACACGGTGCGCTGGGTTAACCCTGGAAGAAAATACGCCTATTGGGCCATTTTCTGAGAAGCAAAGTGGCGATAGCTATATATGCCTCACTACAGCTCGAACCGTTTGATTTCCCTACAAAAGAAAGCCTCCCGCTCGTTCAGCAGGAGGCTTAACTGATGTCCACTGTGAGGGTTGATCGAACCCGTTCAGACTGCACCCTGCAGTCCCCTCCTTAGAGAAAATGCTCGGGAGAAAACAACAGGTCTGCGCGTGCCAAGGTTTAGTGGCGCTTGCGCTTAAGGCCGAAACCAGTGGCCACAGCAGCACTCAGCAAACCGATCAGGGTCGTCGGTTCTGGTACAGGTTGATAAACGGAGAAAGTATTGCTTTCTTCGTTAGTCACAACCAGCAGCGCCGCACCATTGGGGCTATCGTCTTCAGAAATGTAGATGAGCCCCTCAGGAGAAACATCGCCACTAAAGCTCGGCTCATAGGTGAGGAACTTCGGTGCGGTTGGGTTGGAGATGTCGTACACCATCACCCCACCGGAACGCTCTAGACCGATAAAGGCCAGGGTACGCCCATCAAAAACGCCAATAGTGATGCCCTCAGGCTCGGGTCCCTTGTCATCGCTGCGCTCGTCAAATTCTTCCGGGTCACCATCGTTGATGTTGAAGACCTCTGGAAAATCAGCAGCAATGATTTGCTCAAAGTCGTCGCCGCTGTCAAATACGAGATTACCGGCAGCATCCCAGATCGAGAAAGACCGCGCACCGTAGCTGTAGATCTGATCCACGTCGCCGTCACCGTCTGTATCACCCAGGGCTGTGGTGGTTTTTAGACGGCCCAGGTTAGCGTCATCTTGCAACTCCGCCGCATTGGGATAGGCCGTTGGATCGAGGGTTAGATCCTTAACCCGAACTTCTTCAGAGAAACCATCGTAGTCACGGGCATCGCCTTCGTTCGCGGTCACCACATAGGTTTCACCGTCAACGGTGTAGGTTGCGATCGCATCGGGCTGATACATGCCCAGAGTGGGATGGGTCTGGATGTTGATGCCACCATCTCTATTGCTGGCATCAAAGCCGTTGCCCTCAACGCTGTGGTCCTTAAAACCTAGGCTCACAACCGCAGTGAAGGTTTCAGTGGTGAGGTCTAGAATGCCCAGGGCATTGTTCTCTTGCAGAGCTACAAAAGCCGTCAAACCGTCTTCAGACACGGCAATGTACTCAGGCTCCAGATCTTGGCTGGCTGTTGAAGGACCATTAGGGCCTTCGCCAAAGATCCGGACCTCG
>JBCBOC010000806.1:0-1893 GCA_039821475.1 Cyanobacteria bacterium J06632_22
GAAATCTACGAGTGGAATCAGGTGTTTTAGCTGCTGTTCACCCTGCTCCGCCCAGCAGCGGATACCCCACCAACCCGATTAGGGCACCGACCAAAATCAGTTTCCAGGAAGTGACGCGGAAACGGATGATGGCCACCAGTGCCGCTAGCCCAACGACAATTGCCAGCCCTGACAAGGACACTGTCTCGCGACCAAAGGCAGTTTGACTGAGGGGGATGGCAGCGGCTGCGATCGCACCCAGCACGGCGGGCTTAATGCCCTGTAAAAACGCCTTAATCGAGGCGTTTTGCCGCAGTCTCAGCAATAGCGGCGATGCCAGCATAATAAAGAGAAACGACGGGGTGAACATGCCCACCGCAGCTACCAGTGCGCCGATCACCCCGGCCACCTTATAGCCGACAAACGCCGAGGTGAGTACCACGGGCCCTGGGCTGAGCTGGCCAATGGCGACTCCATCAATGAACTCACTGCGGGTCAGCCACTGCAGCTTTTCGACCACCTCAAACTCCAGCAAGGGGATGATCACCAGCCCGCCGCCAAAAATGGACGTGCCCGTTTTCAGGAAGTAGAGAAACAGCGGTCCCAAATACTCACTGAGCCGTTCGGTGCCCCAAAAGCTGGCGCGGGATAGCACTTCCCCTGGGGCGGTGGCCACGGCCTGGCTGAGCAGTAGCCCCATACCTAGGCCACCCGTTAGTCGCTGGCCATAGACTAGTAACCCGACTAGACCAAAGGCGATAAACAGCAGCAGTGTGCTGATCGTGGTCGTCATACTCAGCAGGAACATGGCGATTGAGATCGCAACCCCAACCCAGTCTTTGATGGCCTTTTTTCCTAACTTCCAGCAAAATCCCAGAATGATCGCAACCATTACTGGCTGCAGGCCAAAAAACAAGGCCCCGAGCTGAGGTAACTGTGCAAATCGAAAGTACACCCAGGCCAGCGCCACCACAATTCCAAAGGCGGGTGCGATAAACGCAATTCCAGAGGCCAAAGCCCCTATCCATCCGGCGCGAACGTAGCCAATATAGATGCCCAGTTGAGTGGAGGCTGGACCCGGCAGCATTTCACAGACCGCCAACCCATCCGTGAACTGATCCTGAGTCAGCCAACCCCGTTGAGCAACCACCTCATCGTTCATCATGGCAATATGAGCCTGGGGACCGCCAAAACCCAGACAGCCCAATCTAATAAAGAGCGAAACCAAGTTCTGTAGCCGCTGGCGCAGGTCCATCTCCGGTGCGGTCAGTGGCGGCGATTGAGGGGGTGGGGCCATATTAATAATCGTAGGTAGACGACATTGGGGATAGATGACACAGCGCTTGAGGTCCAAGCAGCAGCCCGGTTCATCGGCATAAGCCTCGTTGTCGTGCTGTCTTTGTTACCGTCGATTTTTCAATTTAGCGCGGTTGTTTAAACAACGGGTTAACGGCCCATCCATCTGCTGATCGCTTACATTGACCTTGGCAAAGGACCGCTCGGTATCCTAAGCATCCATTGAAAAAATACACTGATGCAATTTTTCTCAATAGATTGTAATCTATAAATAATTCAGCTAATCTTGGCAACGGTGCTGTTGGTAACAAGGCTGGTTTCGTCGTCGCTGCACAGTGGTGTTGAGGGGCAAAACCTTACGTTTGCTTTGATATGGAGCTGCCGGTGTAGTGCTTTCGAAATGAGGCCACAGCGCTGAGCCGGGACTACTGACAAGGTATGGACAGGTTCCTCCGGCCATTGAGCGCCATCGGGTGCTGTTCAACCCCCCATCACTGTTTCTGAACCGCCCTTCAGTGGAGGACCGATCCTTTGATTCACGCGACCTTACATCAGCTAAAAGTTTTTGAGGCTACGGCCCGCCACGGCAGCTTTACCCGCGCCGCTGAGGAGCTGTAC
>JBCBOC010000607.1:0-3166 GCA_039821475.1 Cyanobacteria bacterium J06632_22
CTCAGCATCCCCTGTCCCTGGTCATCTGCGACGTCGATTACTTCAAACTCTATAACGACACCTACGGCCATCCCCAAGGCGACGCATGTCTGCGTCAGGTCGCCCAGGCCCTTAAGCAAGCGATCAAACGCCCCAGCGATGTCATTGCCCGATACGGCGGCGAAGAGTTTGTCTTTCTTCTGCCAGAGACCGAGGCGGAAGGCGCCCTTAGCCTGGCCCAAGATGCCCGCATCCGCGTCGAGGCACTACAGCTCCCACACACGGCCTCCCAAGTCTCGGACCATGTCACCATCAGCATGGGAGTCACCAGCGTAATCCCATCAGAAAGCCTCGACATTAGCACCCTGGTCGACACCGCCGACATGGCCCTCTACGAAGCCAAGCGTAAAGGACGCAACCAAACCGTACTCCGTCTACCTTGGGCCTTTGGTTAAAGCGAAACACCTACCCCACCGAGCGAAGCGCCCCCACCAAGCGCAGCGGCCTCACCGAGCGAAGCGGCCTCACCGAGCAAAGCGACCCCACCCTTGCCTTAATTATTTCGATGATCGTTCGTATAGTTGATCCTTGCCCCAGCCCACTGGAGCTTATTGCGCAAGGTCCGATAATAAGACTGATCAATATCGAGCAACACAAAGCGTGCCATCTCCTCAGCACGGCGAATATCGACCCGCTGTCCCGGCCAAATAGAAGTCCCCAGAACACCGTCAGTCCAGAGTTTTGTCGTCATGCCTGGGTCCGCCAGCGGCCAAACGCTGACCACCGATCCGGGTGGCAATACAATGGGTCGACTCGATAGGCTCATGGGACAGATTGGCGTCACGACCAGAGCATCCATCCCAGAGTGCACAATGGGACCATTAGCCGCCAGGGTATAGCCTGTCGTCCCGGTTGGGGTACTGATCAGCAGCCCATCACCCTGGTACTGATCCACGACCTCGCCGTCGATTTCCATTTCCAAAATGGAGGTAATCATGCGGTCGGGCGAGGCTGGTTTTACGCACATTTCGTTGAGCGCCAAAAACGGCTCGCTCATCGGTTCAAAGTTGCCGTAGTTGCCCTCGTGTAATCGAGCTTGAAGCATCATCCGCTGCTGCACGGCATAGCGATCTTCCAGTAGACGATCCCAGACCTGTTCAAAGTCTGATGCGGCCTCGGCAGACTCCGTCAGGAAGCCTAAATGTCCCCCGATATTAATCGCTAGAATCGGCACCCGTTCAGCAGACAAATGGCGGGCAGCTGCCAGTGTTGTGCCGTCGCCCCCCAGCACCACAGCCAAGTCGATGGGTTGCTGAACCGACGCCAAGAAGACAGGATAGGGATTATCCTTGGGGCCACTTGGCCCCAACAACACGCGACATCCCCGAGCCTCAAGCTGTCGGGCACAGCGCTCAGCCACGCCTTTACTGTAAGTATTGTTCGCTTTGTGAACGATGATGACTTGTTTGAGCTGCACAGGTATTTCCGTAGACGGACGCTGATAGACCAGTGCTCATAGCTAGGAACAATGCTAAACCCAGCCCAGATTGATTCTTAGCTGTTAAGGTAAGGCAACGAACTCGTGGGTTTCAGGCTTAGTGAGATCATTGGCCTCGGAGCCCTAACCGATAGGCACTCGCGATAACATCGTCATTCCTGCTAACGGACTAAAGACAAAAACTCCAGGAATGAATCTAGCCATGGATTAGCCCCACCGTCAAATTCTTACCACTTGAGCAAATTAAACTGCTCCATATCTACCGTATCGCGGTTGCGATAAATCGAAAGCACAATGGCTAAGCCGACAGCCGCTTCCGCCGCCGCAATGGTCATCACAAATACGGCAAACACTTGCCCTTTGATGCCCTGAGGGTCTAAATAATTCGAAAAGGCCATCAGGTTGAGGTTGACCGCGTTGAGCATTAGCTCAATAGACATCAAAACGCGGATGACGTTACGGCTCGATACGAGGCCATAAATGCCGACACAAAATAGGGCCGCAGCGAGAAGCAAAAAATACTCAAGTTGCATAGGGTTGCGAAAAAGGGAGCAAATTAACGTAGCAAGACAGTGATGCGCCAGCAGCAGTGATAGCGCACAGCCTATTCAAGCCTTATTCAGACTGGCCAGAGCCTGGCGTACCTGCAGCCACTAGCTCACGAGGACGCTCCGGCAAGGTCAGAACTGGGCTAGCCGTACCCTCATCATCTGGAATAAGCTCTCGACGGGCCAGAATAATGGCACCCACCAGCGCAATCAACAGCAGCACAGACGCTAGCTCAAAGGGCAACAAAAAATCAGTAAAGAAGTGCTGACCAATCACCTCAGTCGCAGCATCGCCCGCAGCCGCCTCCGTTGAAATAGCCCAGGGGGTACCCAACACCATCGTAGAGAGCAGCGCAAACAATCCAACACAAACTGCGCCCGTGGCCGCACGCCCCAACCAGGCATTGGCAACCGGGCGAAAGTCTTGCTTTTTGTTCACCAGCATGATCCCAAACAGAATCAGGACGTTGACTGCACCGACGTACACCAGGACCTGGGCCGCTGCCACAAACCCGGCATTCAGCAAAATGTACAACCCGGCAATGGCAACAAACACCAACCCTAATAAAAAGGCGGAGTAAACAATATTTTGCAACAGCACAACGCCCAGCGCGGCCGCTAGCATGATGGCCCCCAGCAGGCCAAATGAAACCAGTTGTACGCCTTCGGCTAAGTTCACAACGTTCCTCTCTAACTCTTCTGCCGTCTCAGTTTTCTGTCTAACACTCTATGTTTAATCGGGCCCGAGCGGGTCGTCGCCCTAGCCAGGCATCAACCACAACATCCGTTTAAACCGAAATTTCTCCAATCAAAATTACGGTTTCTAAGCCCAATCAAATTTACCCGTCAGACTCGGCTGGCGGATTCTTGGCTTGCTCAGCCTCCAGTTCTTCCAAGATCTCTTGGGGCAGCTTACCCGCGCGACGCGCCCCAGCGGGAAGATCGTGGGGGTCCATGACGCCCTTGGGCAAGTAGGCCAGTTCGCGCATCGGCGTCACCATTGGATCTTGGGTGACCTTGTAGGGCAAGCGACCCAACGCGACGTTGTCGTAGTTGAGGTTGTGACGGTCGTAGGCCGACAGCTCGTACTCTTCTGTCATGGACAGGCAATTGGTCGGGCAATACTCAACACAGTTACCGC
>JBCBOC010000104.1:0-8737 GCA_039821475.1 Cyanobacteria bacterium J06632_22
CGGCAAACCAGGCCAGGCAAACCTCACCGTTCGTAAGACCTACGGCAAAGATAACATCCGATATCTACGGTGTCGGTGCTGTGGCGAGGAGTTTAGCGAGCGTAAGGGAACGGCGTTGTGGAATACGAAAATCCCTGAAGAACGAGCCATTGCCGTGGGTCGTCAATTGGCCGAAGGCACCTCGTTGAAAGGCACCTCCCGACTCACTCACAGTCATCGAGACACGGTGCGCCGCCTGACGCGCAAGTTTGGTGAACATGCTGAGAGGTTCCACGACCAGAAAGCTCAACAGCTCGATATCGAGGTGCTGGAGATGGATGAACGCCATGGCTTTGTCGCGAGCAAAGCAGAACAGTGCTGGGATGCCGTAACTATTGATGCCGCCAGCAAGTTTATTGTGCAGGTGGAGGTCGGTCCCCGCACACAGCCGTTGTTTGAGCGTCTGATGCACAGCAGTGCCACACGATTGGCTCATCCTCAAGACCTCGTGCTAATGACCGACGGAGAAGCCTGTTACCGAACACTGTTTCCCATAGTCTTCGGCATACCCTACCTCCCCCCCGGCGTCACCCACTGGGTCGCCCTCCCGCTATGCGCTACCGCATCCCCAGAACCCTAGCCCATGTTCAAACCGTCAAACACCGTCAGGGCAAAAAGCTAGAATCAGTAGATGTCTGTAAAGCTCATGGCAGTTGGTCTCGCATCCAGAAGGCGCTCGATTCACTGGGTTACAACATGCCCAATACGTCTACGGTGGAGCGATCCAACGGCACCGCTCGGCGCATGAATGCGCATCAGGTCAGACGCTCACTGGCCTTTGCCAAACGGGACAGAACCCGACAGGCTATTGCTTGGTGGAGTGCCACCGTCTACAACTGGGTCAGAAAACATCGCAGCTTGAAGGTGTTGCTACCGGTGCCACAGGGCAGGAAGCGCTATCAGCAACGGACGCCGGCCGTGGCCATTGGACTGACACAGCACATTTGGACCGAGGCAGATATCCTCAGATGCCCCGTCTACAACAAGACCGAAAACATGGGGATGGGATAATCTCACCTAACTACCCATGCCTTTCAGCGCGCTATAAAAGTTTTGTCCTGTGCATAGGGTTGCTTGATAACTTTGAACCGCCCTTGGATAACCCAAAGACGGCTCAAGTCCTGTCGTGAATTCATCGCGGGGACCGACGGTTTGTGGCCTAAGTATTTAGTCTGCGCATAGTAAGCGTCTGATGTTGGTAGGCCATGAAACACAGAGTTTGCCAGCGCGGTTCCTAACTACATAGTTCGAACCTTAGCCTTACCGTCAATAACTTCACCAATTAAGACTTCTGTGGCAACGCCAACAAACAGACCATTTTCCAGTACACCTGGGATGTTGTTGAGAACCTGTTCCATTTGAGCAGGATCGTCGATTGCACTGAATTTAACATCCAGAATCATGTTGCCCTGATCTGTGATGATCGGACCGTCTTTATTGATGCCCATGCGTAGGTCAGGTTCGCCGCCAAGGGCTTTAACGGCCCGCGAAACAGGGGCAATCGCCATGGGCAGAACTTCGATCGGCAGGGCGAATGTGGTGCCGAGTTTGTCAACGAGTTTGGAGCTGTCGACAACGACGACGAATCGTTCTGCTAAGGCATCTACCACTTTTTCCCGGGTGTGGGCTGCGCCGCCACCTTTAATTAGATTTTGCTGCGGGTCTACTTCGTCGGCACCGTCGATGGCGATATCGATGCGAGGGGCTTCATCTAGGGTGGTGAGGGGAATGCCGTGCTGTTTGGCAAGCACTGATGCCTGGAACGAGGTTGGAATGCCGACGACGTTTTCAAGTTCTCCTGATTTGAGCCGTTCGCCAATGAACTGAATCGCAAAGGCTGTGGTTGACCCGGTGCCCAGTCCGACAATGCTGTTGGATTGGACTTGGGCGGCGGCGGCGCGGCCCACTTCTTGCTTCATCAATTTTACGGGGTCCATCTCTGTACTCATTGCATCGCTCCTGTATCACTGTTAGGTCTAGCATGCGACAAAGCGTAACCAATGGAAAGACTGGGACCTACCTAAAACTGGGTCTGGTCCAGGCTTGGCATTTTTTAGATCTTACTGGGCTGCTAAGCCTCAGCAGGCTTAGCAGTGGCGTCTAGGGGAATGGCGTCTAGGAAGGCCAGGGGCTCACTCATGTTTTGGGCGAAGCCAAGGATGCCGCGATCGCGATGCTCGTAAAGTAAGGTTCCATCAGCATCAAACAAGAAAGTGGCGCCTCTTTGGGGCAGGTAAGCTGCGGTGGGGATGTAGGTGTTCCAGTTACTAAGCACCTCAGTCATGTTGCGTAGGCGTAGTGTTGCTAGTTCTACTGGGCGCTGAAAACCTTTTCCACCCGCGATATCAAACGATTTGCCTTGGAGCGGGGGGAGGGGGCCGGCTTGGATAGTTTCATCGGGTTGGATGAGTTGTGGTGCCTGACGATCGCCTCGATAACCACGCCAAACTTCGGCTAGGGTTCCTGGGCTACCAATACCCGCACACATCAGCATCATATTGAGCCAGCCCGCTGGACCAGTTGACAGTCCTGGAATATTGATGTGTAGTCCGCTGTAGAGTTCCAGTTGCTGATGTAGTTCGGCGGTTTCATCGATGAAAAGGGCATCGCTAGGGAATTGTGTGTAGTTGCAGAATCGCTCTCCTGCGGTGCGGTTACCGATGCCAATTGCTCGCGCTGTGATGTTGGCCGCGCTCAGGCGCGCGGCATCTCGATGTAGCCACCAAGCGTATTCAAAGGTGTCGAAGTCGCCAAGCTGGGTTAGCAGGAGAACCAGTAAACGATTGTGAGTAGAAGGGATGACCGGCGTCAGCATGCCATCGCTAACCCGTTTTTTCTGAATATTTTGCAGCTTCTTGTAGACAGTCATGGGGCAGACTCTTGATAAAAACGTTGTGGCAGCTGAAGAAGCTGTTAATACCTCTGATAACGTTGCCTAGCCTCCAATATGGAAGCTTCAGCCTCCAGGTATTGAGCGATGGCGTGTAGCTTTAAGCCTGTAGCTCTCTGTAGGAAAAAAATCTAGGCTCGGGACATGACTAAGGTTTTAGCAAGGAAGGAATGCCATGGAGAGCTGTAAGCCTGTGTTAACAGGTAATAGGCCATGTACCAGCAAGGCCTATTGTGCAACGATCAGTCTTTTCGCTAGCAAGACAGCGTTAGACCTATGCTCCTGAAATGCGGAACGCTTTAAAGTACAGTCCTTGCCCTGCAAGTAAGCGAGGACAGTGAGTCAGGCTATTCGACTTGGCGCATAGCGAAATAACGGTTCAGCCTTGCCCAACCAGATTTGGCTGCTGCTAAATCATCAATTTCAGGACAATACTGCCCTTCCACTTAATCCTTCTACTTAAGAAGGGCATTAGAAAGAAGTGTGGACCAAAAGGGCGAACGAGGGGACTCGAACCCCCGAATGGTGGAACCACAATCCACTGCCTTAACCACTTGGCTACGCTCGCCACGTAAGCATTTGCGATTATATCACTTAAGATTCGCCCTTGACTACAGAATATTTCTTCGACGAGGCAATTTACGACATTTTCGTCCTGTGTTTGGTCACTAGTCTGTCTCAGGAATAGGGTTTAATCGGCACTCTATCCTGGACTCATTTTTGTCGGAGCGTTGTCGTCGATTCATTGACAGGAAGCGGGACGAAATTGGATTCAGGGCCCCTAACGTCATGAATGTCTGCCGCGGAATCTTGCCATAAGGGTCTATACTAAAACGCTCATCTTCTTGGGATAGCCCCGGGGCTGATATATAAGTGCTCTCTCCCTATTGATGACAGGGGTTGAGATGGGTGGTGCAAGGGGAGCATAACTTGGGCTTACTAATAAGTAGGTCATTGGTTGAAGTGTGCCAGGGTGAGGTTGAAGTTTGACCTATAGAACTTTGAGGATGTTTTGGATTGTAAATAGTCTGGAATTTCAATCTGATTTTTGAGCGATTCGACATTGACGGGTTGTTGCTAAGCCTTGCGGCGAAGGCTGTAGCGGCGATATCAAAAGAAAAATCGCGTCCCCCTGTATCGTACTGGGGTCATGCATATGTTAGCGAAGGCTGAATACTTAGGGGTAAAGCCCCCTTTAAAGCAATTTTCGCTACATATAACCTTTACAAAAACCTTGAATAATTAGGGACAAGGTCCCTATCTGCAGGCTTTTAGGGTTTAAGTATAAAGTTGTCGATTCCATGTATCATTTGGAACCTAATACAGTGTCCACTGCGTATCTTCTAATTGCTCACGGTAGTCGAGACCCTCGTCCTCAGGCTGCGCTAAATCGTCTTGCTCAACTGGTTCGGGAGCGGCTTTGTACTGCAGCTGCTGTGGGTGGTTCCCGGCGGGTGGCTGCGATGGCGGTTAATTCAACTGTCGCATCCCATGCGGTTGCTTTAGACAACCGTGTTAGGTCGGTTTCTCCAACTGCTGTTGCGACGCGTTCTAGAGCTGCGACGCTACCTCGTGCAACTCGGACAGCTCTGAGTCCTGCTGGAATCGTTGGGACAGCTGTTTTAGAATGCAGTCCGTTGTCCTTGAAACAGCAAATTTATGAGTTTGCTCAACGGGTCAAGGCTGCAGGCATTCGACAGGTTCAGCTAGTGCCAGTTTTTTTGATGGCGGGGGTTCATGTCGTCGATGATATTCCAGCTGAGGTCTCTGCTGCTCAGCAATTACTGGGGGGCGATGTGGAATTGTTGCTCTGCGACCATTTGGGTAGTCGACCAGAATTGATTAATTTACTGGAAGACCGGTTGGCATCTTTGCCCCAGGCTGGACAACTGATGGTGGCCCACGGTAGCCGAAGGCGGCATGGTAATCGTGGGGTTGAAAATGTGGCGCGACAGCTAGGTGTAGACATTGCCTACTGGGCTGTGCCCCCTGATCTTGAGTCTCAGACCATCGCGTTAATGCAACAGGGGGCGCAAACGTTGACGATTCTGCCTTATTTTTTATTCTCTGGTGGAATTACTGATGCGATCGCACATCGCACTGAGGAATTGGCGGAACGCTTTCCTAAGGTTAATTTTCGGCTTCTGCCTCCCCTCGGTGCATCAGCGGCTCTCGCCGATATTGTCGTTAAGCTGGTTAAGGCATCGTAAAACCGTAGCAGCCGTAGCAAACGTAACGCTGTAATGTTGTTTCAATAGCAAGGTTCCCACGACCTGTGGGATACACGTAGACGGTGGCGTTGCTGACGCATCGGCTGCTGAAGCAATTGAGCGACTATGGTGTCAACTAGGGTTCAGTTCGGTAAGGTTTATTTGGTGGGGGCCGGCCCTGGCGATCCAGGTCTACTGACCTTGAAGGCCAAAGGGCTGCTGGAGGGCGCAGAGGTAGTGATTTATGATGCCTTGGTCAGTGCGCCGATTCTGGCTATGATCAGTCCCTATGCCAAGCGCATTGATGCGGGCAAGCGGCGCGGTCGTCATTCTTTGGGGCAAACGGAGATCAATCAACTGCTCTTGGAGCAGGCTCGTGAGTATGGCACGGTTGTGCGGCTCAAGGGCGGCGATCCGTTTGTTTTTGGTCGCGGCGGGGAAGAAATGGCGGCCTTGCTGGCGGCCGGGGTCGATGTCGAAGTGGTCCCTGGCATTACGGCGGGGATTGCGGCGCCTGCCTACGCCGGTATTCCGGTTACCCATCGCGACTATAGTTCGTCAGTAACCTTTGTCACGGGGCATGAGTCTGCGGGTAAATATCGTCCTGCGGTAAACTGGGCGGCATTGGCTCAAGGATCAGAAACCATCGTGGTGTATATGGGGGTTCACAACCTTCCAACGATTGCGGCGTCGCTGACAGCGGCGGGGCAGCCGGAGGATACGCCGATTGCCCTGATTCGCTGGGGAACTCGACCTGAGCAGCAGATGCTGACCGGGACATTGGCGACGATTGTTGAGCAGGTCGAGCAAGCTAACTTCCAAGCGCCTGCGATCGCAATTATTGGCAAGGTTGTGAACTTGCAGCCTTATTTGATGTTTGGCTCACCGGTTCAGACCCCCCATTGGCCCACTGCTTAGTGGATAAGTGTCAATTAATTAAGCGTTTGGACTGTTGGCGGTTTATTACTGTCATCGCAGGTAATGCCGATGGCTAACTGCTCCGCTGCCATTGACGTTGCTGTGACATCTGGCGAAGGGGCACCGATGCGGGCAGCCCACAAACCTTGGGCTAGTTTGCTTATCCTAGCCTGCTCTATGACCATGGGACAGTGACACTCGGAGGCTAAAGCCAGGTGGTCGACGCTATTTCTCCCAATGAATTCATCGACCAGGGTCAGTCTACGGACCTATGGGGTGAGCCGCAGAAGATTGAACTGTGGGTGGAAGATGCTGGTTCAGTCAGAATTGATCGTTGGTTAGCCGAGCACCTTTCAGACTTATCTCGTAGCCGTATTCAGAAGCTGATCGAGCAGCAGGCTGTGTTCGTTAATGAGCACCCTTGTGTGAGCAAAAAAGCTGAATTGCGCTCCGGAGACCAAGTGCGCATCGATATTCCGGCACCAGTTCCGTTAGATCTCCTTCCTGAGGCCATCCCGCTCAGTATCCTTTACGAAGACGATGCTCTGCTGATCGTCGATAAACCGGCAGGGATGGTGGTTCATCCTGCACCGGGACACAGTAGTGGCACTTTGGTTAACGCTGTGCTGTACCACTGCGGGAGTGCTTTGACTGGGGTTGGCGGGGTCGCCCGTCCAGGTATTGTTCACCGGCTCGATAAGGACACTACCGGGGCGATGGTCGTCGCTAAGACCGAGACAGCGCTCCACCATTTACAAGACCAGATTCGTGCCAAGACCGCTCGACGAGAGTATTTGGCCCTGGTTTATGGGGCGCCAAGTCTCTCTAGTGGGACCGTTGATCAGCCCATTGGCCGCCATCCTAAGGACCGTAAAAAGATGGCCGTTGTCCCACTCGAGAAAGGTCGAAGGGCCGTGACCCACTGGCAATTAAGAGAGCGGTTGGGTAACTATTCACTGTTGCACTATCAGCTGGAAACGGGGCGGACCCATCAGATCCGAGTTCACAGCGCATTTATGAGACATCCCATTATTGGGGATGAAACCTACGGCGCTGGCCGATCACTGGGCGTTAAGCTGTCTGGTCAGGCTTTGCATGCCCGACGGCTCACTCTTTGTCACCCTATTTCAGGCGATACCATTATCGCCGAGGCGCCATTGCCCAGCGATTTTGCAAAACTTCTAGATCGCCTGCGACGGCGGTGTTGAAGGTCCAGTGAGATATTCGATGGCCATAAAAAAGGGTCAGGCTGTAATACGCCTGACCCCGATGTAAGTTTTTCAAGTTA
Source organism: Cyanobacteria bacterium J06632_22 (assembly GCA_039821475.1). Classification (GTDB taxonomy): domain Bacteria; phylum Cyanobacteriota; class Cyanobacteriia; order Phormidesmidales; family Phormidesmidaceae; genus CAWUKV01. The sequence continues at coordinate 7,346 of JBCBOC010000104.1, forward strand.
GTTGGAACTACGCTATGCGTTAGCCGTAGACGCTGCAGCACCATTCACTTCAAAATCGACCTTGCGGTAAGGTACCGACGCACCAATGTTGATGTTGGCGGTTGCAATACGAGGTGGCTGAACAGCCTGATTTCTTAGGCCACGAGCCATATCCATATATAGAGCTGGATTCCCCGCAGTGGGCTGCTGCTCCTGAGGCTTGAATCGCTTGATCTCGCTCTGCCAGATAATTTGGGGGAAGCCCAGAATGGAGCGATAGTAGTCTTCGTAGCGCGGCGACTTGATATTGAAGGGCAGCTCACCTTCCTCACGGCCCGGCAATACCCTGCGGCGTTGGTAAGGCAGAACGTCGTAGCCGAAGTTCTCCATGTACTCTTCGCTATCCAGTAGCTCGTCTATGAAGCCTTCGATGCCTTTGGTCGCAACGACAATAGACCAAGCAATTTTTTCGCGCTCGCTGTAGGTGTCACGACCCAGAACGCGCTGTACCGTCTGCTCTACAAAACGATAGTTATTATTCATCGTGTAGAAGCTGTTGCGGTAAGTCTGGGATAACACCAGACCGCGAACAAAGTCGCGAACCGTAATTTGCCCGTTGCGAAGCTGAGACTCCAGGAACGGCTCACGATCGGACTTAAAGGCGTGGAAAAAAAACTGGCGATAGGCAGCCTCAATTAGCTCCTGCATCGCATCGGAATAGGGCGTGATAGCCTCAGCCGAGTAAATCTTAGGCTGATCATCACCGGGCACCTCATAGCCCTCAACACGGGCGTTCTGGCTGCTAGGCCGGTAATTTAGCAAAGGAAGTGGCACTGCGCGAGTCTCCAGATTCTTATGAAATCTTACAAACTTGTAAGCATCATAATACGGGAGCGCCGGGGCGGCCCGAGGCGAGATGAGAAAAATATTACAGTCCTTAACATTATTAAGTGGTGTCGTTTTTATCCTCCGGACGCTGGACGATTAGAGGCCTGTTTTTGCTGGGCGTGCTGCCAGTCCTGTTTGGTATTGCAGTTGATAAGCTGGGCGGTGTCTAAGGCCCAGGGGGTGACGGTGAGGTTGCTCAACCAAGCCTGGAAAGCACGCGTACCTTGAGCAACGGTGCTGGGAACGGTCCGCTGCAGCGTTGCAACGCGATAGAAGCCATGTAGGGGTTCCCAACCCTTAATGCCGCTGGGCAGGTAGGCATCGGTGCTGGGGGGCAGGGTGCTTAGTTGCTGGCAGCCGGCTTGCAGAGATGCCGTTGAGAGCCCCACCCAGTCACAGGCCAGCAGCAGCAGCCAGGGGGTGTCAGGGGGGTACGACTGTAGAAATTGAGCCAGGGCCGTCAACGGACCCAGCGGGCTGTTTTGGGGGGTGTTTTCTGGGCATAGCTCAACGGACTCAGGCAAA
>JBCBOC010000485.1:0-3925 GCA_039821475.1 Cyanobacteria bacterium J06632_22
AGGAAGACGTTGGTCTAGAACCGGCTCAGGTCGGTACTATCGGCCTCTGTAACGTCGCCCTGTCGGTGCCTGCTCGCATCATCATCGGCATGTTACTGGACCGGTTTGGACCCCGTCTAACCTATTCAGTCCTGCTGATTTACGCAGCCATTCCCTGTATCATTTTTGCCTCAGCACAGAACTTTAACCAGTTGGTTATTGGTCGTCTCCTGATGGGCATTGTTGGTGCTGGCTTTGTAATCGGTATCCGCATGACCGCAGAGTGGTTCCCGCCCAAAGATGTGGGTACTGCCGAAGGTATCTACGGTGGCTGGGGCAACTTTGGTTCTGCCTTCTCGGCCTTTACCATGGTTATCTTTGCCGTCGGTCTAAGTGCTTTGCCGGGTGCCTTTAACTTTGGTGAGCCTCAAACTTTCCGTGTACTGATGTTCCCGCCCTTTGAGGCTAGCGTCCTGAACTGGCGTGCAGCCATTGCCGGTAGCGGTATCATTGCGGCCCTTTACGGAACGTTTTACTACTTCAACGTAACCAATACTCCTCCTGGTAAGGTTTATCGTCGTCCCAAGAGTGCTCGCGGCATTGAAGTTACGACCAAGCGTGACTTCTGGTTCCTGATGCTAATGAATATCCCCCTCACCGTCATTATGATGGTGCTGGCTTGGCGTCTGAAGAAGGTTAGCTTCCTAACGCAGGGTGGTATGTACGTTGCGTGGCTAGCACTTATCGGTCTGTATGCGTTCCAAGCCTATAACTGCTGGGCGGTTAATAAGGATTTGTTGGCAGGCACAAAGGTTTATCCCGCTGAAGATCGTTATCGGTTTAAGCAGGTTGCCATTCTTGAGCTGACCTACATTGTTAACTTCGGTTCTGAGCTAGCCGTTGTGACTATGCTTCCTGCTTTCTTCGAAGGCACCTTCGGTTTGGACAAAGCTACTGCAGGTATCATTGCGGCGAGCTACGCGTTCATGAACCTAGCCTCTCGTCCTGGTGGCGGCATCATCTCTGACAAGATGGGTAGTCGTAAGTGGACGATGGTTGTCCTCACTGCCGGCATGGGCATTGGCTATCTGTTAATGAGTACAGTGAACAGCGCTTGGCCGTTGCCACTGGCGGTCATTCTGACGATGGCTTGCTCCTTCTTCGTTCAATCTTCCGAGGGCTCGACCTTTGCGATTGTACCGCTTGTTAAGAAGCGGATTACGGGGCAGATTGCTGGTAACGTTGGTGCCTACGGTAACGTTGGTGCGGTTGCTTACCTGACGACTCGTCTGCTGTTTGTTGATGCTTCGTCTGCTGCCAACGGCGGTGAGCCGGTGATGGCAGCGGTTAACTCTCAGTTCTTCCAAGTGCTGGGTGTGGCCGGTCTAATTGTGGCTTTCCTCTGCGTCTTCTTCCTGGATGAACCTAAGGGTTCCTTCGCTGACGTTCATGCCGACGAGGAGATGGCTCCTATGGTTGGTGCTCCCGAAGCGTCCCAGGTAGCCTACAACGACTAATTGTCTCTTAGGTAGCTGCCTAGGCAGCCAAGTGTTGCCTACCTAGGCAGACAGCTAAGCAAAAGGGGGCGATCTGTCGCCCCTTTTTGCTCTCTATTAATTCGTAAATAAAGCTTAAAGCGCTCACCGTTAGCAGAAACCAGTCTGACTTATATGTTAGTTAGAACACCTAAGGGTAAAGGATTTCAGAGCGCGGTCCACACCCTTGCTCATCCAGCATTTATTAAATCTTTCTATCAGCCCAGCGTTCATCCATCGGGAGGTCCTGAATGACTGAACCAGCCAAAACCCTGTGTCCTTATTGCGGTGTCGGCTGTGGCCTAGAGGCACTGCCACCTGCGCGCCCCGGTCGCCCGGTGAATCGTGACAGCCAGGGAAATCCGGTTTGGTTGACCCGGGGTGATCGCGCGCACCCCTCCAGTAAAGGTCAGGTCTGTATCAAAGGCGGCACCCTGGGAGAGTCGCTCGACAAAGACCGACTCTTGCATCCGATGATGCGCAACTCCCTAGATGAGCCTTTCCAGAGGGTGAGTTGGGACGCAGCGCTGGCACGGATCGCGAGTGAAATTCAGACGGCACTTCGCGATCGTGGTCCCGAGTCCATTTGTATGTATGGATCTGGCCAATTTCAAACCGAGGATTACTACACTGCCCAAAAGCTACTCAAAGGGTGCCTGGGCACCAATAACTTTGACGCAAACTCTCGCCTGTGTATGTCCTCGGCGGTGGCAGGCTATATTCAAAGTTTTGGGGCCGATGGACCACCGCCCTGCTACGACGACCTCGAACTGACGGATTGTGCCTTTCTCATTGGGACCAACACCGCTGAGTGCCACCCCATTGTGTTTAACCGTTTGCGGAAGCACCACAAAAAAAATCGCAAAGTCAAGATGATTGTGGTGGATCCCCGTCGGACTGAAACGGCCCGAGCGGCAGATCTGCATCTGGCCATCAAGCCGGGTACCGACGTTGCCCTGCTCAACGGCATTGCCCACCTGCTGCTAAAACATGGTTGGCTTGACCCTGCCTTTATCGATGAGTGCACCACGGGCTTTAGCGAATTCACCGACGTCATCCAGCATTATCCCCCTGAGCGAGTTGCTGAAATCTGCGGCATCACCGTACAGGAACTGATAAAAACTGCGGCCCTATGGGGTAAGTCCCAGAGAGTGCTGTCCCTTTGGTCGATGGGCGTCAATCAGTCCACTGAAGGTACCGCCAAATGTCGTACCATCATCAACCTACATTTGATGACCGGCAACATTGGCCGTCCGGGGGCCGGTCCCTTTTCCCTCACTGGGCAGCCCAACGCCATGGGCGGTCGTGAAGCGGGGGGATTGGCCCATATCTTACCTGGGTATCGCCTAGTCAAAAATCCTGAGCACCGGCAAGCGGTAGAGCAGGTTTGGCAGGTGCCGCCCGGCAGTATTTCACCGCAGCCTGGCCTGGCTGCTTGGGATATGATGCTTGCCCTAGAGCAGGATGCTGTGGGTGTGCTATGGGTTGCGGCTACCAATCCCGCCGTGAGCATGCCAGATATTAAGCGGACCCAGGCCGCACTCAAGCAATCGCCCTTTACAATCTGTCAGGACGCCTACTACCCGACGGAGACGGCCATGTTTGCCCATGTGGTCTTACCTGCTGCGCAGTGGGGCGAAAAGGCTGGCGCGATGACCAATTCTGAGCGGGTGGTTACCTATTGTCCCGCTTTCCGTCCGATGCCGGGTGAAGCCAGGGCTGACTGGGAAATCTTTGCTGAAGTGGGCCGTAGATTGGGCTTTGAAAAGCAGTTTTCCTGGGCCAATTCGGCGGCGGTCTATGCAGAATTTGTCTCTTTGACTGAAGGCCGCCTGTGTGACATGACCGGCCTGACCCATGCGAAACTTGCTGAAGGCCCGATTCAGTGGCCCTACCCCGCTGTAGAAACGCCCGAAACGGCCCGCAACAAGTTCGACAAGCGCCTCTACACCGATCTGCAGTTCAAAACGCCCGACAAGCGGGCCCGTTTTTCGGCCTTCCACGCGAAGGGACTGGCGGAACCGCCCAATTCAGATTACCCATTTGTGCTGACCACGGGCCGGCTATACGGTCATTGGCATACCCAAAGTCGGACGGGGCGCATTGACAAGATCAATAAAAAGCACCCTGAGCCGCTGCTAGAGATGAACCCTCGCGATGCTCAGAAGCTTGAAATTCAGTCCGGGGATTGGATAGAGGTTCGTTCTGCGCGAGGCTTTGCCCAACTCAAGGTCTTGGTGACGCAGAATATCACACGCGGCACGGTGTTTATGCCAATGCACTGGGGTTTTTTGTGGGCAGATAACGCTGAGGTGAATGCGCTCACCCACGCTGAGGTGTGCCCCATTTCGCTAGAGCCAGAATTAAAGGCTTGTGCCGTGCAACTGGTGCCGATTGAGGGGCCGACGATG
>JBCBOC010000514.1:0-3689 GCA_039821475.1 Cyanobacteria bacterium J06632_22
ACTCAGGTTTACCCCGAATCCTTTTTACGCCTGAGCTATAGCCAGCGAGAAAAGCTCCAAAAAACACTACAGCAGCTTGGCGGCCAAGTCAGAGAACAGCTACAAGAGCGCTGGCAACAGGCTCAAAAAGCCAGTCATCAATCCTTCCAAGACGATGGTCTAGCCCTGATCAAACAGCTCTTTTTACAGGCCGAAGCGGTTCAATCGGACTCGAAGGCGGACTCAGCGTCAGGCAAAGGGGCAGCGCCAACCATCGATAGCAGTGCGCCCGATCAGGCCGCATCTGCTAAGGAAGATGACACCAAAATAGACGGCGCTAAAGCAGACGACGTTAACGGTCAGCCCTTTGAAGATGACTTGGCGGATTGGTTATCGGCCACAGACAAAGGGTCGGCTAAAGATACAGAAGGTGCCGAACAGCGCGATCTGGCGCAGCCTCCTAACGAGAAGGAGGAGGCCGACTCACCCCGCTATCGCCTGCTCAAGGTCGAAGAAACCGAAGCGGGCACCAATATCTCTTTTGTCGATGGAGAAGACCCGGCACGGGCCTCTCTACGGGATCGAATCTTGGCGCGACTGTCAGCCTATAAAGCCTCGGCATCGCCCACCGATCAGGACAAGGAGGGGGCTCGCGATCAAACTGCTCCACCGACAGACGGGGAAGAGCCCACCCCATCTAACGATATCGCAGCGGATAACGCGGATAACATTGCAGCAGACAACACTGCAGCAGATAAGGCCGATGCGGCCATTCTGCGTTCGGCCGACGGTGCCACGGGAGACAACACCTCTGGAGACAACACCTCTAATGAATCGGCATCGAACGACTCAAACGCTCCTCACCCCTCAGACACGCCATCCAAGCCTACGCTTTCTGAACCCACACAGCTGTTACGACTACAGCTGTTTACTGAAAAGTCCATTCGGGATGTGCTGAAAACCATTTCTGAAACGGCTAACTATTTGCTCCAACAGGAGAGCATTATCCCCGAAATGCCCAAGGCGTTACTGGCTGCTGCCGCAGAATCCGATGGGCTATCACAAACACCGATGAAGACGCCTAATCTCCTCCGAATTTCGGTCAGGGTGCTACACGATGGCGATGAAAACGACCTGGAGGACGAGGAAGAGAATGATAACAGCACCGAGGCTGACGAGGACAATGATTTTGACGACTCGTTAGGGCGTCGACTGGAGCAAATGCTGCGGGCAAGGGCCATGGGAGAGCGTGCCTCGACGGACGACGACGATGATGACGAGGGTGATTCGGCCCCGCCGAAGGGGCGCATGCCGCGTATTTTACAAATTGAGTCGCTGCCAGAATTTATTGTGATTCATCTGCGCTTGAGTGAGGTGGAATTTGCCGATCCTCGGACGGCAGCCCAGCGGCGGCTGATTCGAGCCAAAATGAATGACCTAAAGAAACTGGGACGCGTTTACAAACGAGCCCAGCGGCAACTTGCGATCGCACAGGCGGAAGATGCCTGGCGCGCAAGCTGGATAGAATAGCCCTGCTGAACATCAGTCATGTCAAGGAGCCATGCCGGACTGGATTCGCCTACATAAAGCCCTTAGTGTCGAGGCCGAACGGGGATTTAACGACCTCGAAGGCAACCAGCAGCGCTTTAGCGAATTCCTTAAGAAAAGCTTAGAAGATACCCCCACCCAACTCCCCCGTCTCGATCAAGAGCGCTGGCAGGATCTATCCAGTCAGTATGGCACCTACAGCGATCTCTCCTTTGCCCAGCGGCAGCATCTGGTGGCCGACACACGCCGCATTCTTTACCAAACCCGCAAGATCATCGAGTCACAGCGGCAAATGACGCTAGCCGATGCCTCTGTTGTGTCCGAGCCGGACGGACGGGCTGAAACCGCTGGCCGCACAGCCAGCAACGGCACGACCAAACCGACAACTCGCAAAAAACAGCCCAAAACCACCCAACTCACCGCAACAAAATCGATCGTGAATCGGTCTGGTCACCCCTTGGACCAGCCGGTGATGTACCTCAAGGGCATTGGCCCCAAAAACAGCGAAAAGTTGGCCAAGCTGGGACTGCTAACGGTGCGCGATGTGCTGTACTACTACCCCCGCGACCACATTGACTATGCCAAACAGGTCAAGATTCGCGACCTAGTCCCGGGAGAGACCGTCACCGTGGTGGCCACCGTGCGCCGCTGCAACTGTTTTAACAGTCCCCGCAACAGCAAACTCACCATCTTTGAACTGAGCCTGTCCGATGGCAGCGCCTCGATGAAAATCAGCCGCTTTTATGCGGGCAGTCGGTTTCGCAACCGCAGCTGGCAAGAGCGACAAAAACGCCTTTACCCCTCTGGTGCTGTTATCGCAGCGTCGGGCCTGGTGAAACAGGGCAAGTACGGCATTACCCTAGACAACCCCGATCTGGAGGTGCTCGAGAGTTCTGAGGATCGGATTGATTCGACGGTAATTGGCCGAGTGGTGCCCATGTACCCCCTCACCGATGGCGTCGGAGCTGATATTGTGCGGCGGGCTGTGGTGGCGGCGTTGCCTGCAGCAGTGGAAATTCGCGACCCGCTACCTGCCGAAATCCGCCATCGCTACGAGCTGATGCAGTTGGCAGGTGCGATCGCAAACATCCATTTCCCCGCCAACACTGACGAACTAGGCCTCGCCCGCCGCCGCCTGATCTTTGACGAGTTCTTTTACCTACAGCTCGGTCTGCTGCGCCGCCGCAAACAACAACAGCAAGAACAAACCCGCGTACAAATGGCCCCCACGGGTGAGCTAATCGACAAATTCCACGACGTACTCCCCTTTAGCTTTACGGGTGCGCAACAGCGGGTTTCTCAAGATATTTTGGCGGACTTGCAACAGTCGGTACCCATGAATCGTCTGGTGCAGGGGGATGTGGGCTCTGGTAAAACCGTGGTGGCCGTGGTAGCGATGTTGGCGGCCATTCAAAACGGTTACCAGGCGGCGCTGATGGCCCCCACCGAGGTGTTGGCCGAGCAGCATTACCGCAAGCTGGTGAGCTGGTTTAACCTACTGCATCTGTCGGTGGAGCTGTTGACCGGGTCAACAAAAGCTGCCAAACGCAGAAAAATTCATTCAGAACTAATCACCGGAGAACTACCCGTTCTAGTCGGCACCCACGCCCTGATCGAGGACCCAGTCAAGTTCACCAATCTGGGGCTGGTGGTGATTGATGAACAACATCGTTTTGGGGTGCAGCAGCGAGCCAGACTGCAACAAAAGGGTGACAATCCCCATGTGCTCACCCTGACGGCCACCCCGATTCCCAGAACGCTGGCGCTGACGCTCCATGGCGACCTCGACGTCAGCCAGATTGACGAGTTACCGCCCGGACGAAAGGCCATTCAAACCACCTTGCTAAAAGGCAAAGATCGCAATCACGCCTACGACCTGATTCGCCGGGAAATTGCCCAGGGGCGGCAGGTCTATATTGTTCTTCCTTTGGTAGAAGAGTCCGAAAAGCTAGACCTACGTTCGGCGGTGGAGGAGCATCAGCGACTGAGTGAGGTGGTATTTCCAGAATTTAATGTGGGGCTGCTGCACGGGCGCATGAGTTCGGCGGACAAGGATGCAGCAATTGTGGGGTTTTGCGATCGCAAAACCCATATTCTCGTTTCCACCACGGTGGTGGAAGTGGGCGTAGACGTACCCAATGCCAGCGTCATGCTAATCGAGC
>JBCBOC010000454.1:0-4155 GCA_039821475.1 Cyanobacteria bacterium J06632_22
TAAAAAGTTTTCCTTAAAGGCTGTCTATTGTAGGGGTGCTTGAGTGTTCTCGGCTCAATGTCTGCGCTTAACGGGCGCGACACTTGGGTTATGCTACAGGTCTTTATGACGACGGCTATAAAAGCTATCTCAAAACAGTTCTCAACGTACAAAAGACCTGTAGCATAACCCAAGTGTCGCGCCCGTTAAGCGCAGACATTGAGCCGAGAACACTCAAGCACCCCTACAATAGACAGCCTTTAAGGAAAACTTTTTATTATCTATTCTCCGCTTGGAGAGATTATGAAAGATAGCAACCCTCAAAAATGTTCGCACCTAACAAAAACAGCTAGAGATTTGTAAAGATTGATACCGCTAACACGATGTGCCCTGATCCCGCCCTAACGCCCGGGCAACATCCTGTTGCGTTAAGTCGCTAGCAGGCGCATGAATTTTATACGTCTCCGGCGGCTGAGTCATCACGGCAATGACCGTCTCTATTGGCGAACACCCTGGCTCTGTGCATCGTAATTGGCTGATAGAGACCGACACCTCAGGCGATAGGGCTAGCGACTCGTAGACCCAAACCTTGAGTTGCTGTAACTGGGCCGCAGAGACTTTAGGTGTGGGTGCGCCAAATAAAGACAAAGCAAAACCTCCCTAGAGAACCAATGATGGCACGCTTGACTAGCGAAACGGTGCCACAGGTTATCCAGAGAGGTCTGCTTATAGCGAACAGTCGGGAGCGGTTGGATTAACGCTTCGCCAGCTTTTTCTTCGGCATTTTGCGCAAACGAATGGACTCAGGCGTCACCTCAACCATTTCGTCAGGACCAATGTACTCTAGTGCCCGTTCCAGGCTCATTTCCTGGGGCGTTTGGAGTTGCACCAGCTCATCACCGCTCGCCGCTCGGTGGTTGGTCAGCTGCTTAGCCTTGCACACGTTCAGCTCTAAATCCTGGGGCCGGTTGTTCTCACCGATAATCATGCCCTTGTACACCTTCGTACCCGGCTCGATAAAGAACACACCGCGATCCTCAGCGTTCTTCAAAGCGTAGAACGTGGCAACGCCTTCTTCGAAGGAAATCAGCACCCCATTACGACGAGTCTCCACTTCGCCGGACATGGGTCGATATTCCAGGAAGCTGTGGTTCATGATGCCTTCGCCCCGGGTCTGACGCATAAAGTCACCGCGGAAGCCGATGAGGCCACGGGCCGGCACCACAAATTCAAGCTGAGCGCGGCCGTTGCCGTCCACCATCATGTCCTGCATTTCGCCACGACGCTGTCCCAAACGCTCCATACAGGAACCTACGGAATCTTCGGGCACGTCCATCACCAGCTGCTCATAGGGCTCGCAGGGCTGGCCGTTAACTTCTCGGAAAATCACCTGAGGCTGAGAGACCTGGAACTCGTAGCCTTCGCGACGCATGGTTTCAATCAAAATGCCTAAGTGCAGCTCACCCCGTCCTGAGACGCCAAAGCGGTCAGGAGAGTCGGTTTCTTCAACACGCAGGGCAACGTTGGTTTCTAGCTCACGCATCAGGCGGTCACGAATCTGACGAGAGGTCACAAATTTGCCCTCTTTACCCGCAAAGGGGGAGTCGTTGACCGCAAAGGTCATTTGCAGCGTCGGCTCATCCACCTTAATCAGCGGCAGCGCTTGGGGATTCTCAGGAGACGTAATGGTTTCACCAATATTGGCATCGGCAAAGCCAGCAACGGCCACCAGATTACCCGCCGTCACTTCTGCCACTTCAATGCGCTGCAGACCCTGGAAGCCCATCAGCTTAGAAATCTTGTTTTTGACGATTTTGCCGTCGTCTTTCACCAATGCCGCCTGCTCACCCGCACGAATGGTGCCATTGTGCACCTTGCCGATGATGATGCGGCCCAGGTAGTCCGAGTAGTCCAGCGTTGTCACCTGAAGCTGCAGCGGCTTTTCGGGGTCGCCAATCGGGGGCGGCACGTGGTGCAGAATCGATTCAAACAAGGGCTGCATGTCCTTGTCTTCATCCTCTAGTTCCGTCTTCGCAAAACCGGACAGACCGGAGGCAAACAGGTAGGGAAAGTCGCACTGGTCATCGTCTGCACCCAGCTCGATGAAAAGGTCCAATACCTTGTCGACAGCGCTCATCGGCTCAGCCTGGGGCCGGTCAATCTTATTGACCACCACAATCGGCCGCAAACCTTTTTCCAGAGCCTTTTTCAGTACAAATCGAGTCTGGGGCATGGGGCCTTCGTTGGCGTCCACAATCAGGATGCAGCCGTCTACCATGCCGAGTACCCGCTCTACTTCACCGCCAAAGTCGGCGTGGCCAGGGGTATCTACAATGTTGATATGGGTCTCGCCGTAACGAACTGCCGTATTTTTAGACAGAATAGTAATGCCCCGCTCCCGTTCCAGATCGTTGGAGTCCATCACACAGGTGGGCACATCTTCACCTTCTCGGAAGATGCCAGACTGCTTCAGCAGGGCGTCAACCAGGGTGGTTTTACCGTGGTCAACGTGAGCAATAATAGCGACGTTGCGAATCGGAAGACTCATAGAAAAATTGATGTTATTCAGCGCGACAGCGGCTTCCAGCAAAGGGGCCATCGCGCCATTAGTCGTTGCGCAAAGGATTTCTCGCAAGAAAGCTTAACAAATTGTAGCGCAGTTAACCCTCAGGCCGTTGCATTTTCTATTCTCCTGTGGATGAATAGAACGGATGTGATAGAGACTACCGTCATTAAGCCCTCGATCCCTACAGCCGTCGAAGGGTTGACACAGTCTTCGACGCCGTCGCAAGGGTGCTCCTGTCGGCGGCGCCAAAAACTGACCTTAGCAACGTGACACATGCAATCACACCGAAGGCAGCCTAAAAATATCCACCAGAATCGCCGCGTCTGCTAGTCGATTTTCGTGGGGCGCATCGTAGGCCACCATCAGTGCTGCTTCATCTTCGAGGCACGGGACCAGCGTCATGCCCTCGGCGTTATCGGCCCCAAGCGTCAACGGCAAATCAAACAGAAGCTCCAGCTCATCGGCGTGCTGATGCCACAACGTATCTTGACTGTGGTCTAGCACGGACCGCAGCCGGAAAACCTGCATTCGCCCTGAAATCGCCATTGTTGGCCCGGCCAAAATAATCAGATCGCCCCGGTGCAAACACAGCTCCCGGATGCCCTGACCGTTGAGATTGAGAAAGTGCTTACGATAGCAACGGCCCGCTTCCAATTCTTTGAGGGTCAATAGCCCCGGATTGGGGTTGTCGACTTCAATTTCTAGGACAATGGCCCACCCCCGCAGCACTGGCCCTCGCAACCCTAGAAAGATTTGGCTGCCGCTGACGGCGATACCCTCAATATCAAACCCGTTGTCCTTAGACGGTAACCCCATTTGAAGAAACGGCCCCAGATGGTCGTCAGTCATCAGAGCCTCGATCAGTTGATTGTGACGTTCAACCGATTGCAGACGCGCGGCGGTCAGCAGACGGGTGCCACCGTCGGGCGCAGTGTCGTCAGTCCGGGCGGGCAGGATTTCGCCATTGCATACGGGTAAGCGCGCTAGCAAATAGCGATTATCGTCACGCTTAATTTTTGCCAGGCGGGCAATGTCCTTGACAGGCTTTTTACCCTTAGTGTTGCCCCGCTTTAAACTGTGGGACCCGACCACCCACAGGTAGTCGTCAGCATAGTGCAATCCCTCGATGTCAATTTCAGAATCATCGCCCGGAAAACTGAGATAGTCTTTCAGGGGAAAAGAGCGATGGGCACCATACACCCCGTCCCCCAGGGGTGATAACCGTTCTAGAGTCAGGTACTCATCCGAGCCCACCCAAAGGCTCCCGTCCGGGGTACGGGCAATGGCCGACAACTGCCGCAGCAGATCGTCATCGTTGCTGTGAAACTTTAATAGGGCTCGACTGAGTAAAAAAGCCGCCGTCATAGTCAAGGGATCGCCAACATTAAGGCATAGTTAAGGCCATGCTGCCAGTCTACGGCAGCAACGCGAGATCGAGTCGGCAGTTCTGCACAGCGCATCGTCTTCATGGGTTCCGCGATTTGCAGAACTCCTAGGCAAAACTACACCGACGTTGACGGCTCGCTAGGGGCAGGCTGGGCCGAGGCCTTGAGCAGGTCTAGAAAAGCGTAAGCTGCAGGCGACAGTAAGGCATCTGTGAGCGTGGCAAA
>JBCBOC010000431.1:0-4353 GCA_039821475.1 Cyanobacteria bacterium J06632_22
AAGGGCGCAATTTGAAAGACCCAGGCGAGCAGGGCGGTGCCGATGATTCCCCACAGTAGCGATCCAGGAATGCGGCGGGCAAATAGGGCCACAGTGATAATCAGGCCCAGTAGGGTGACGGCGGTTTGGGGTGAGCGCAGATTGCCCAGGGTCGTCAAGGTCGCTTCTGACCCGACGACAATGCCTGCGCCGCTCAGGCCAATGTAGGCAATAAACAGACCAATACCTGCGGTCGTGGCGTGCTTCACCGCTTCTGGAATGGCGGTAACAATCTTGCTGCGCAGGTTGGTAACCGTTAGGGCGATGAAAATTAGCCCTTCGATAAATACAGCGGCTAGGGCCACCCGCCAGTCGATGCCCATACCCAGCACTACGGTAAAGGCAAAAAAGGCGTTGATGCCCATGCCCGGTGCCAGGGCAAAGGGCAGCTTGGCGTAGAGGCCCATGATCAGGGTTGCGATCGCAGCTGACAGCCCCGTCGCCATCACCAGTTCCCCAAACAAATCGCCCGACTCATTGAGGAACACCGCATTAGAGAGAATCGCTGGATTCACAATCAGAATGTAGGCCATCGTCACAAAGGTGGTGACGCCCGCCACAATCTCGGTGCGTAGGTTAGTGCGGTGCTCGCGAAACTGGAAGAAGGCAGCGAGGCCACTGTCTGGGGGTGGCGAAGAGAGTTCGGGGCGTAAATCTGGGGGCGAGGTCATGGTGATGCTCCTTAAGTCATCTGGGGATAAGGGGACGCTGACGGGGATCTGCTGTAGTCAACTTATTAGGCAGTTAATCTGGGGGGTTAATCTGGGGGCCGTTTCCCGATAAGTTGATGAAGCAATTTAGCCAGATATCTCCGGTATCTTCTGCAGCAATGACGGTAGTGGCGCAACCTGAAAACTTTCTCAAGGGCACCAACGTGTACCTGATCGGCATGATGGGCTCAGGCAAGTCCACGACAGGACAGCAACTGGCCCAGCAACTGGGCTACCGCTTTCTCGATACCGATGCACTGATTGTGCAGGCCACGGGTCAGAGTATTAATCAGATCTTTGAGGCCCAAGGAGAAGCGGCCTTTCGCGAGATTGAAACCCAGGTGCTGGCCCAGGTTTCGCCCCATACCCGGCTGGTGGTGGCCACTGGGGGTGGCATTGTCACGCAACAGATGAATTGGAGCTATCTACAGCATGGTGTGGTCGCCTGGCTGGATGTGCCGGTGGATCAACTCGTCGCGCGGCTTAAGGGTGATGATACTCGTCCCCTCTTGCAGGCGGCTGATTTGTCAGAAAAATTGAACAAACTGCTGGACCAGCGGCGGACGCTCTATGCCCAAGCCGATGTCCGAATTCCCGTCGGCAATGGGGATGGGGTAGATGCGATCGCACAGCGCACCATCGCGGCGCTGCAGCAGATTATTAAAACACCCGAACAACCCATCCCGGCGGAACCGTCGCCCACTACGCTAGAGACTGATTGCAACTAAGGTTTTGCCTCACTGCCTGGCCTCGTCACTATCCCACCCCCGTCCCTTCACACTCCCTCACCCCCAACCATGACCGTCCCCTTGCCGCTGCAGAATCAGAGCGAATACATCGAAGAAGCGATGGCCACGCGCGTTCGCGTCCTCAGCGAAGCGCTGCCTTACATTCAAAAATTTAGCGATCGCACCGTTGTTGTTAAGTACGGTGGTGCAGCCATGAAAGATAACGCTCTCAAGGCCCAGGTGATTCGCGACATAGTTTTTATGGCCAGCGTTGGCATTCGCCCGGTTGTGGTTCACGGTGGCGGACCCGAGATCAATACCTGGCTAGGCAAACTAGGCATTGAGCCGCAGTTTAAAGATGGCCTGCGGGTGACCGATGCCCCCACCATGGATGTCGTGGAAATGGTGCTGGTGGGTCGGGTAAATAAAGAACTGGTAGCGCTGATCAATAGCGCGGGTGGCCAGGCCGTCGGCCTGTGCGGTAAAGACGGTAATCTGATTACCGCTCGTCCCCAGGGCGTGGAAGGGATTGGATTTGTTGGTGAAGTTAGCAACGTCCGCGCTGACCTCATCGCATCTTTGGTCGAGGCGGGCTACATTCCCGTCATCTCCAGCGTGGCTGCGGACGAAACGGGGCAGGCTTACAACATCAATGCTGACACTGTTGCTGGCGAAATTGCCGCGGCCGTCGGTGCAGAAAAGCTCATTTTGCTCACCGATACGCCAGGCATCCTGGAGGACTACCACGATGCCTCTACCCTACTCACCCACCTCGACATTCAACAGGCCCGGCAGCTTATTTCCAGTGGTGTGGTATCTGGGGGTATGATTCCCAAGGTGAATTGCTGTGTCCGCACCCTGGCTCAAGGCGTGCGTGCGGCTCACATTCTTGATGGACGCATTCCCCACGCCCTGTTGCTTGAGATTTTTAGCGATACCGGGATTGGCTCCATGTTAGTGGCATCTAAAGTTTAAGGGGGAAAGGAAAAGGGATAAGGGGAAAAGGTAACCAGGATTTAACCTGTGAGACGTTAAATATTTAGCGACCTCCCTCTTCAACCCCCCAACCTCCTCACGACCCAACCTGCTTATGTCTCTTTCCAAAATTCTCGCCATCCTCGATCAGCAAGGCACTGCCCGCTACGGAACTGAGGCGGTCAGCCAGCTTCAGCATGCGCTTCAGTCTGCCACCCTCGCCATGCAGGCGGGTGCCGAGCCAGAGCTGATTACCGCTGCCCTACTCCATGACTTTGGTCATTTGGTGCATAACTTAGGAGAAGATGCCGCCGAGCGCGGCATTGACGACCGTCATGAATATCGGGCCTTGGGCTTTCTCAAATCTCTTTTTGGTCCAGCCGTCACAGAGCCGATCCGTCTCCATGTCAACGCAAAGCGATATCTATGTGCGGTGGACAAGGCCTATTGGGATAGCCTGTCGCCTGCTTCCAAGCGAAGTCTAGAGCTCCAAGGGGGAATCTATTCTGAGGCCGAGGCTCAGGCATTTATTCAACAGCCCCACGCGCCTGCTGCCGTTGAACTACGCCGCTGGGATGACTTAGCTAAGGTGCCGGAAATGGCGACGCCACCGCTAGATAATTTTTTGTCAGTGCTAGAGGCGGCTCAGAGCACAGCCGCAGGTTGTTAGTGCGCTAAATGTTCGGGTTGTGAGGGAAGAGGAAAGCGACACCGCGGATAGTCTAACCACGGTGGTCGGTTATGGGATCTTCAGACCAGAATGAAGAGGATCCGTTTGGGTCTGTTCATGCTGCCTTCGAAAATGCCATGCCCCCCTTTCTCACGGGTCCGCTGACCGTTGAATCTTTCACCTTGGCTATCCGTGATTTGCCTGCTGCACTGGCAGGGACGACGGTGGTACAGCTGTCTGACTTTCACTACGATGGGTTGCGCCTATCGGAATGGATGCTAGATGAAGTGTCCCAGCGGGTTGCAGAGATCTCACCGGACCTAATCTTGCTGACGGGTGACTTTATTACAGCGGATGCGTCACCGATCTATCCCTTGGCCCGTTGGCTAGAAACGCTGCCCAGCCGTGCAGGCAGCTATGCGGTCATCGGCAATCACGAGTTGTATCGTCCCGGCAGTCGCGCAACTGTCACCCACGCCCTAGAGCGGGCAGGCATTCCGGTGTTGTGGAACCAGGTGTTGTATCCCCTGGGGGAGTCACTGGCGCTGGTGGGGTTGGCCGATCTGTGGTCGCGAGCCTTTGACCCCGCCCCAGTCATGGATTCACTGGATCCGGCAGTGCCGCGTTTGGTGATGGCGCATAACCCCGACAGTGCCACTGCGCTAGCCCAGTGGCGAGTTGACTTACAGCTGTCAGGGCATACCCACGGTGGTCAAATTTATCTGCCGGGGCTAGGCAGTGCGCCGCAGCTGTGGGACCGGTGGCGGAAGTACATTCCCGCGAGCTGGCGCAAGGGCATTCCCTACTTAAGCGACGAGTGCATGAACGTGATTCGAAACTGGGAGTGGGCCATGGGGCTGCATCAGGTCGGTGAGAACCGACTTTACGTCAATCGCGGCTTAGGCACCTATTTGCCGGGGCGGCTGTTTTGTCCGCCAGAACTAACGGTGATCACCCTGGAATGTCAGGCCTAGTGGTCTGTCAACTCTAGAAACTAGGGTTGGCTATGGAGCGCGAAATAGTGTGAGTGCTTTGGCGCTTCAGGACGATAGGCCCACTGCTATTCGCTAAGCACTGCTCACGCGTCTCAACCCTAAAATTAAGCTTTGATGCTGCACTAGGATGAGCCTTGATGCTCCAGGCTGAGTGATGGCACTCGCCACTTTGCTTCTAAGAAAATGGCCCAATAGGCGTATTTTCTTTCAGGGTTAACCCAGCGCACCGTGTTGGG
>JBCBOC010000321.1:0-5231 GCA_039821475.1 Cyanobacteria bacterium J06632_22
ATTAATTTAACGAGCCGTTAACCCAGATTTAACTCGCACCATGTTGGAACTCTTTCAGTTCGAAGCGTCGCATTACTCCGAAAAGGTGCGACTGATGCTGGATTACAAGCAGCTACCCTACAAAACCACTGAGGTGACGCCTGGCGTGGGTCAGATTGAGCTGTATCAAATGTCAGGACAGCGGCAGGTGCCGGTACTCAAGGATGAGACAGAGGTGATCGCTGACTCAACTGCGATCGCACTTTACCTCGATCGGAAATACCCTGAGCGGCCGCTGATGCCGGTGCTTCCGAAGGCCCGAGGCCTAGCCCTGATGATGGAAGCCTGGGCCGATGAATCCATTGGCCTCAACGCCCGCAAGGTCATGATCGGCGCGTTCAACCAACATCCCAATTTCCGAACCGCCCTACTGCCCGTAGCCACCCCCGATCTGGTGAAAACGATCGTCGGGTCCATCCCCGGAAATGTGTTGAACTTGCTGGGCACGGGCGTAGGCTTTGGCCCCGATGCCATCAAAACGGCCACGGCAATTTTGAAACAGGATTTAGAGTCCCTTTGTCTGTTGCTACAGGACAGTCCCTACCTCGTCGGCGACCAACCCACCATTGCTGACTTTGCCGTCGCTGGAGTGTCGATGTACATCAAATTTCCAGCGGCCCAGTATATCGGCCTCCCTGCAGGCATCTGCGGACAAGGTGTACCGGGATTGGCAGACGCACCGGAATATCGCCCCTTCTGGGATTGGCGCGATCGCCTGTATGCCGACTACCGTCAGGTCCGAGCAGTCAACCCATCCTCAGCACCGTCCAGCGGTCCCACCAAAATTGGAATTGATTGAAATGGATTGGACTGAATATTAGCCGCTGAAACCTTCAAAAGTTCTGATAGACATTGCCCCTTGAGGTGCTAAACACACCTCAAGGGGCAATGTCTTCGAATAAAACCTCTGTAAGCAGGCTCAATTCAGTCAGATCGCACCTGCTTACAGAGATTTTCCAACTTGGTCTGGAAACTGAGAACGCCCCAACTCCAGCGATTAGATTTTTTTACTTTTAGTGTGTCAGAGAAACTCGACGATTCGGTCGGGCCGTTAGGTTAGCGGGAACACTGCGGTAGCCCAGCGCCTGTAGATAAGGCTGTTCTGCCGATATCGTTCTTTGCTGGGATTTCCCTACCTTGATCTATGAGCTTTGTAATCGCCTTCGTTATTTTTATCATCGCCATTGTCCTGTTACTCATCATCTTCGCCCTGTCAGGCGAAGATGATGAGTAAACAGTAGATGCACATGCTCTAATGGTCGCTGCTGTGACCCCAAACAGGGGATAACGAACGCTGTCTAGCCACAGATGTTCAGGGACTTTCGGAGGCGTTTTCACCAACCGTAACCCGCGAGACTGCAACCGGGCGTCAAAGCCAGCGACATCCCCCTGCGGTTGAATATCAGCCTGGCGAGTATTGGCGCTGTTTCGGTATCTGCAACGGTACTAAATCGCCTACATTCATCGTTATGCTGTATGTGGAGCAGCTTAGCCTTGGCTTTAGCACTCTATTCAAGGGACTCTACCCGGCACAGTTTAAGCGCCAAAACTGCCCCAGGGCAGTGATCCATGCGATATGACATCGGCTCGACAGCTTACAACTCAACGCTTCAGCGCCAATGCCTGTACGCTCGAGGTAACCGCCTCACCGTCAGCGCTGTCTCGCTGGAGTCAGCAGCCCTTACTGAAGCAGGCACGGTTCCAGCTATGGCTGCAGGCTGGGACCAGCCCTCGCCTACTGGCTGTGGGAGACCAGAGCCAGCTCATCGCTCTGTCAGAACAGGTTCAGACCTATCTGTATCAGCACATTGGCCAGCCACCCCGCTCAACACCACCGCTGACCCAACATCAGCTCACACTACTCGAATCGCCGCAGACACTCAGCACGCTAGAGCTATTTGACCTGGCAGAAACGCTCGATCAATACGAACAGTCCTGTCCTGCGCTGCCTGCCCTAACCCCAACCGTTGCAGCCCCGCACCGCCAGCATCGCACCCAAAATCGACGTCGCCAGCGCCTTTTGTGGACCGGTTCGGCAGCAGCAGGGCTGGTGGTGGCCTTGAGCGTTACGGCGACCCTACGGCAACAGCCCGAACTCGCCTCCACCCAGACCGCTGCCGGGGATGCGCTGATCGAAGAAGACTTTGGCGCCCCCCTTGAAAACGCGCCAGCTCAAGACGTTGAGACTCCACAGGTCGAAGCCCAAACTGAAGCACCGACCGAAGCCACATCAGAGGCACCACCACAGATTGCATCGGATAACGCTGCACCAGCAGCTACGCCAGACAATACCGCTACGGTCGATGCACCGGGGGAACCCTCGCCCCCTCCGGTCGCAACCGCCGGAGCGTCTGCCCCCCGCCCGTCTAATCCGGGTGTATCGCCTGCCCCCGTCACACCATCTGGAGCTGCAGCCTCCGATGCACCTGCAGATATCGACGCTCCAGATTCAAACGTCACGACCCCAGATGCCCTAGAAACGACACCCGGTGTTTTGCGATCGCAACCTCCGCCCCCAACTCCGGCCCCAGCAGCTATTCCCGAGCCAGAGCAGCCCCCCACTGAATCAACCGACGCTGAACAACAAACCGACACCGGGCAAACCTTCTCTATTCCCCCTGATACTGGCCTCGAAGCCGCAAGAACCGCCGGAGCAGGGGCCTCGCGCGGTGCCGACGCCCCTCCCGAAACAGCGGATATCTACACAGAAGCTGCGCCCGTTCCCACGGAAACGGCAACTAGCATTCGCAACTATTTCACCGCACAGCTCTCCGAGACGGAAGTCACCACGCCCTTAATCTATCGGGTCGTCTTAGACGCCCAAGGACGACTCAGCACGGTCACCCCCCTGAACACCGCCGCTGAGCAGTACCCCATTGCCACCACCGAGCAGCCCATCGCCCCAGCTCAGGCCATCACCCTACAAGTGACGGTTAGTTCCAATGGCAGTGTCAGCATTGACAGCGCCGAGTAAGCCGCTGAGGATAATATAGCTCTTGCCACTTTGCTGTAGTCTTCGCCATGGGCAGCAAAATAGCGCATCGCGAGATAGCATCAGGACTTTTGCGGGCAAAGATCTACCAGCAAATCACGATTTACGACTATTTCACTACCGCTCTATTTCACTATCATCGCCAACCCTAATTCTTGGTGTTGACAGACCACTAGTTTCTAGGCCGCTTCTGAGATTTTTTCTTGGCCTGACGCTGTTGCCGGGCAATGAGTGCCTTAGATACAGGAAAGCCGGCCACGGGAATCACCTGATACCGCCGCTCAATCTCTTTCTGTTTGAGGTCGGTGTAGTCCAACCAGTGAATGCAGTCCACCGGACAGGTATCAATGGCCTCCTGGATCAGCGCTTCACTGTCACCATTTTGGCGGAAAACACGGGCACGACCATGTTCTTCTTCAATGTAGAAAGTATTGCGTGCCACGTGAGCGCAGTGCGTACAGCCAATGCAGGTGAGCTCATCGACGTAAACCCCTCTCTGTCGGAGCTGACCGCCTAACTCTGGCTCTAATCCTGACCGTTCGGACGCATCTCTAAGGGCACCGCCCAGTTCTGGTGCGAGTTGCGATCTCACACCCAATGTGGGCAAATCATTTACCGACTCCGATGATGCCTGTCCTGCCGTCGCCGGACCAACGGGCTCAATCCGGGAAGAATCGTCAGGGTTAGAGGCTGTCATAGAAAGAAATCCTTGCCGTCAAAACAAGATGCCGTTGCCGTTTTACGATTCACTGACCCAGCGCATAATACTCAAAGCAAACAGGTCCAGCAGCCATAGACTGCTTAAAAGCAAGCTGATTAAAAGCAAGATGCCACAGACTATCGCCATACGCCAAGCACAACACAAGCCATCATTCGACTCAACCTAATCGAAAGCCGCAGCCCAAGAGCTGCGGCAATAGTTCAGTCAAAACTCAACATCACAGCCCATCGCGGGCAACTCGGACTGGAGCTCACCCGTTCCAACGCTGTAGCACTAAACGGATAGAGCCATCAGCTTGTTGCTGCTGCTCAGCCACTTGAAAACCTTGACTACTCGTCTCACCTAGCACCGTGTGGTAGGCATAACGCTGGGTTAATCGACCCAAGAAACCTTCGATAGATAGCGTCTGGTTCCAGTATTGAAGGTCTGCAACCAGCTCATACTCACCCGTATCGGCGTTGCGCTTAAAGCCCAGATCGTAGCCGTTGTCCTGTTCAATCACAACCTCGGCGGTCTCCGTTTTGCCCTGGTAGCCTCGAACAGTTTTCGGACCCGCAACCCAGACAGTATCCAGGTCGGTGAGCGCTGCCTGAAGCGCAGGCAAGTTGCGGATTTTAGTTTTAATTTGGCTAAAGTGAGACATGGGATTCAGCGCTAAACCTCTATTCTGGGGTCCGCGACACAGCCGAAATGGGTTAACACCCTTTGACTGCGATAACGAGGACATTCCAACATTCAGGCCAGGACTCAGGGATTTAGGAGCGCGTTCATTGCGCCGTGAAGCAACGCGGTATTAATTGTTTCACAATGTAAACCGAAGCCTAGTCTATGCAACGACTAGAGGCAATTCAACTTGACGTTAACAGTGACTTACGCGACACTACAGACAGTCTGAGTGTTTGCTTTCACCGATAATTTTGTTTGTAAATAAGGTTGTAGAATTGCGTCCGCATTTTTTCATTCCGTTACAACATGGATGGTGGTCGTGAGCTTAGATGCGTGGCTGGCGTTCACCCTTACCGGATGTCTTACTTGAGCCATCGGTTTATCGGGTTGTGGCTTGCGCATTGGTTTTGACTTTGAAGTTAAGGAGCCTGCTGACCGTATGGAAACCTTAGAGTTTGTCATCTATCCCGACGGTCGGGTAAAGGAACTGGTAACCGGCATTGTTGGCACGTCCTGTGCTGAGGTGACCGCTGCGATTGAGGCTCAGTTGGGTGAGGTCATGACTCAGCAGAAAACCTCAGAGTTCTTTGCTCAGCAGGCTCAACAGTCCACAACGACTTCACAGTCTACCTACACCAGTTGGTAAGGCGGATTGATAGCTCCGGCAAGCAAGGGATACCTTCCCGTTACGTTTTAGCTGCGTTGACCGGCGTTATTGAGTCGCTCCACTCCATTAGTCTGGCTGATCCTAGAGCCTTTTCTTGACGTCCTGACGCTTTCTGCAGACTCCCTGAAACATTTCCAATGACTCTC
>JBCBOC010000243.1:0-6059 GCA_039821475.1 Cyanobacteria bacterium J06632_22
ATTGGCCAGGGGTTATCGGTGACCTTTGATCATATGAAGCGTCGCCCTGTAACCGTTCAATACCCCTACGAAAAGCTGATTCCCTCCGAGCGCTATCGGGGCAGAATTCACTTTGAATTTGATAAGTGCATTGCCTGTGAAGTTTGTGTCCGGGTATGCCCCATCAATCTGCCGGTCGTGGACTGGACTTTTGATAAGGCCTCGAAGAAGAAAAAACTCAACCACTACAGCATTGACTTCGGCGTTTGCATTTTCTGTGGCAATTGCGTGGAATACTGCCCCACCAACTGTTTGTCGATGACGGAAGAGTACGAGCTATCGTCCTACGATCGTCACAACCTCAATTACGATAATGTGGCGCTGGGCCGTCTCCCCTATAAGGTCACTCAGGATCCGATGGTGACGCCTATGCGTGAGTTAGCCTACCTGCCTAAGGGGGTGATGGATCCTCATGATCTACCCGAAGGGGCACGACGTGCCGGGAAGCTTCCCCAGGAAATTCTAGAGGAGCTAGAAGCCCAGCAGACGCCCTCTGATGACGCCTCTGAATCGAAATAGACTGGGCAGAGTGTCCCTTGATCTGGGTTATCTCGGTACGGTTCCAGCGGCGGGGGCTACCGGGATGCGCCGTGCAAACGGTATGGTGAATCAGACGCAACATCGAGTGATAGACAGCGAGTAATTTTAGAGAGGAGTGCGGTGAACTTAGCTGAAGGCGTACAACTGGTTTCTTTTGGCCTCCTAGGGGCAATTATGCTGGCAGCCGCCTTGGGCGTCGTGCTGCTGCAAAACATCGTGTATTCCGCCTTTTTGCTCGGCCTGGTATTCGTCGCCATTGCCGGTTTGTACATTTTGCTGAATGCAGGCTTTGTCGCTGCGGCCCAGGTTCTGGTTTATGTGGGTGCCGTCAATGTTCTCATCCTGTTCGGCATCATGCTGGTCAATAAGAAGCAGGACTTCAAACCCGTCTCGAACGCCTGGGTTGGGCGTGTGGCGACGGGTGCCGTCTGTGTCGGATTGTTTGCGCTGTTGGCGACGATGGTATTGGGCACACCTTGGGCCATTTCCACCGAAGTTGCTGCGGGTGATGCCGCCACTGAGGTGATTGGTCAGCACTTCTTTACTGATTTTCTGCTGCCGTTTGAGCTTGCGTCAGTGCTGCTTTTGATTGCGCTAGTCGGAGCCATTATTCTGGCTCGTCGTGAGCTGATTCCAGACGATGAAGCCGGTAAGGCGCCTGTTCTTACCCTGCCCGAGCGGCCTCGTGAGCTGGTTGCCGCTGGTGCATCATCCTCGCAAACCGAGACCGATTAGTCTTGCGCCGACCTTAGATTTTTTGTTTCCGGATCCCCATGCAACTTGAGTACTTTTTGCTCCTCGCTGCGGCCTTATTTTGTACTGGCATCTATGGCCTGGTCTCCAGCCGCAACGTCATCCGTGTTCTGATGTCCATCGAGCTGATGTTGAATGCGGTGAACCTCAACCTTATGGCCTTCTCCAACTATTTAGACCCAGCGGGCATCAAGGGGCAGGTGTTTGCTGTCTTTGTAATTACCATTGCGGCGGCTGAAGCCGCTGTGGGCCTAGCCATCGTGCTGTCGATTTATCGCAATCGCGACACTGTTGATATGGAGCAATTTAACTTGCTCAAGTGGTAAAGGGCCGTTAGCGTTTGGGTAGCCTTCTGCGGAACGTCTGTCCCAGTCGGTTGATCAGCACTGCTCTCCGAGAATGCCTGTGCAGCTCAAGCAAGTCATCATCGTTCATAAAGCCAACAACCCCTACAGCAAAGGTGTTGCTGAACGCTGTGCTCGTCAGCTTGAAGCCAGAGGGTGTCGAGTCATGCTTGGGCCTAGTGGCCCTAAGGACAATCCCTATCCCGTTTTTTTGGCTTCTGTGCAGCAGCAGATTGATTTGGCGGTTGTTCTAGGGGGAGACGGGACCACGCTGGCCGCTGCCCGCCACCTCGCCCCTGAAAAAGTTCCTATTCTGGCCATTAATATTGGTGGGCATTTGGGCTTTTTGACAGAGTCTGCCGAGGTCGCTGCAGACTTTGAACAGGTTTGGGATCGCCTGCTGGAGGATCGCTATGCGGTACAGCAGCGGATGATGCTCCAGGCTCGGTTACACGAGGGCAACTACGGCAATTTTGAGCCCATGAGTGAGCCCTTTTTGGCGCTCAATGAAATGTGTGTCAAACCGGCATCCCCTGACCGCATGATTACCTCAATCTTAGAAATGGAGATTGATGGTGAGGTGGTGGATCAATACCAGGGCGACGGGCTACTGATCAGCACGCCAACAGGGACGACGGGCTATACCCTAGCTGCGAACGGACCGATTGTGCACTCCGGTATGGATGCCATGGTGGTGACCCCCATCTGTCCGATGAGTTTGTCCAGTCGACCGATTGTGCTGCCGCCGGGGTCGGTAGTGAGCGTCTGGCCTTTGGCCGATCCGGCTATGACGACTAAACTTTGGACCGATGGGGTGCTCGGCACGTCCATTTGGCCTGGTCAGCGGGTGGATATTCGTCGGGCAGAGGACATGGCCCGCTTTGTGCTGTTGGATATTGACCAGTCCTACTATCGCACCCTGCGCAATAAGCTGCAGTGGGCCGGTGCCCGAATTAATTACACCAATAATCACAGAAATAACTAGCGCCGCTACCCAAAGGCCCAAGGTAACCGTAGGACCGTCTGGTTACGCCCCTTGCGCTTAGCCTCGTACAGTCCCATGTCGGCGGTGTCCACTAAGGTACTGATGTCGAGTGTGTCTGACGGGATCACACTGGTGACGCCCATGCTGATGGTGACGTGATTGGAGACCTGGGAGGCAGAATGGGGCAGCTGCAGTGCTTCTACTCGTAGTCGTGCCTCTTGTGCTAGCCCCAGGGCCCCATCGGCTTCGGTGTCCGGTAAGAGGAACACAAACTCTTCACCGCCATAGCGGGCAATCACATCCCCCGGGCGCTTGACCGCTTGCTTCAATGCTTGGGCAACCTGACGGAGACATTCATCGCCCTGGGGGTGTCCATAGGTATCGTTGTAGAGCTTGAAGTAATCCACATCGCAAATGATCAGCGCAATTGGGTGTTGTGATCGCAATGCCCGATACCATTCTTGCTCCAGTTGCTCTTTAAATACGCGACGGTTCGTTAACTGCGTCAAATCATCGATGGAAGAGAGCGACTGGAGCTGGTTTATCTTTTGCAGGCGCATCACCAGAGGGGTGGCCACCATCACCAGCGAGGTTGGCAGCAGCGGCAGCCACCATCCCACCAACAGCAACCCGTAACTCAGGATAAAAAGTCCACCCAGTCCCGCCGCAATCCAGACAAAGCGACGAATATCGACCTTGCCGGCCACATAGATCCAGAGGCCCAGCTTGGCAGAGAGCAGGATGAGCAGCATTTCGACGCCATTTGGTAATGTCCGCATCAGGGGACGGCCCTCCATCACGGCACTGACAATCTGACTGGCAATGCCCGCATGGATTTCAACGCCATGGGTTGGTAACAGTGTATTGTTTCCGTGTTGGTAACCGTAGGCTGTGAAAAAGATATCGGCATCCCCGGATTGGGTGCTGCCAATCATGACAATGCGATCTTGAAATAGCGTGGGTTCAAACTCACCCCTGAGCACCTGACTGGCGGAAATCTCCTGAAAGGGCTTTTTGCTGTTGCGCCAGTTCATTAAGAACTGATAGCCACCACTGTCGACATTGACATAGCCCCCTGAATGCGGCTCCACTGGCCAAAATGTGCTTTTGCCAATGGTCAGTACGTCGCGGTCGGGGGCAGGTTGGTAGCCTTGCCGAGCTAAATATTCATAGGCAACGCGAAAGCTCAAGCTTTCGATCACGCGGTCCCCATCAGCACTCGGAAACAAGAACCCACGCCGGACACGACCGTCCACATCCACAATCAGGTCACTGGCTGCACTACGATCCTCTGCGACCAAAACAGCATTGCCCACAACGGATGCGAGGGCCTGATCGCCGACAACTTTTTCAATGCCAATCAGGTTAGGCGTCGTTGCCAGCACCTGCTGCAGATCTCCATAGCCATCATCACTGGGAACATTGCGATACAGATCTAGCCCGATGACGGCAGGGTCGTGGCTGCTCACCACTTGAATGAGCTCAGCCAGGGTACTGTCAGGAATGGTGGAGTGATTAAACGCGGCAATATCTGCTTCTGTGATTTGCAGCAGCACCATGCGCTCATCGGTTGCCTCCGCTGGGCGCAATCGCATCAGCACATCAAACAGATGCAGCTCCCATACTTGCAGGACGCCAACCCCTCGTAACCCCAAGATGCTACAAGCTGCCAGTAGTCCCAGTGCTGGCGTGAGATAATCAATCCGCGAGAACCGCTCGCGCCATGCCTTTAGCGGACGCGCTCCTGCGAAGAGATTGAAATCAGTCAGTGGCTTAAACGTCACCTTGAATAGTAAAGAAAACGGCGCGATCCCTATACCGCAACCGTGAATCAACAAAAGCTAGTGCTTAGCAGGTATCACAGGGTAACCATGCTCAGGTGTCCGACGCTGAACTGTCCCTAGCAACGTGACCCATGCTTTACAGAAAATGCCACAGCGGCAATGTGCGATAGCAAGTCAGGTTGCTGCAGTACTGAGTGACGATATCGAAGACTGTGCGCTCGAGTGCCGTGAGTTGGCCCCATGGCATCACCGCAGACGTTGGCGCGCGCTTGCAAGGCCCTGAACGACGATGTCTGGATGCTTCCAGGATGCTTCCGGGATTATTCAGCGCCAATCTTGGCTTACACCAATCTTGCATGCAGTAGTCAGCGCGATAAACGCTGTACGATGGCTTGGCAAAGGCATTCCAGATAAAGACGCACCCAGTTTTAGTAAGCCCAGGGGCAAGGCTCCGCTCTCAGTTCTGGAGGAGCAACTATGGGGCATTAACCACCAGTGGGTGATTGGGGTTAGCCTGTGCCAGAAGTTGCTGTACCAGCGCTTGTGTTTCAGGGTGCTGTGCAAGCGGATCATTTTTTAGCAAGGCAGCATAGGCGTCATACCAGATTCCTGCTGCGGCATAGACCCGAGCTTGATCCAGTGCGGATAGGGTGGGCGTCAGGTCCGCGGGTACAAAATCAACCCGCTGAATAAAACTCCGCGCATGCACTGGAACGGGTTGCTGGGTATCGCAGCCCCAAAATACAGTCCAGCGATAGCGGGTATCCAGCTCCAATTCTGGCAACGTGACCTGGATGGTGTCAGTTTGTGTCACTGTCAGCGACTTTGTATAGACGGGGTTCGCCTGTTCAGGATGCGACAGAACCAACTCCAGTTGAACGGGCTGATCTGTGTCGACATGCCAAGCGACTGTCGGCTGAGCCTGGGTTGTCACCAAGCCTTCTGTCTCTGCGGGTACTAACAGTGCTACATCCGCCCCGGGTCCCACGCAACTACTTTGCAGGCCTCCCCGTCGCCCTCCCGATAATGTACTGGAGGCTGTGCCTCTGTCAGGATTGGGGCGCCAACGGATCTGAGATGAGGGCTCTGATAATGCCACGGGAGCTACTGCCTGCTGGGCAGCGCTATCGGCTGGTAGCGATACCTGATTGGCCTGGGCCGCACCCATGAAGGTGCTGCCACACACTAGGGCCACGCCAACGTATTGGCTGACGGGTCTTAAAAACCTAATCGGTGAATCACCACGTTCCCGTTCAGCGTTGCGATCGCAATTATCCATATCTTGTCCCTGAATCAGTCTGCAATAAAGGGGTAGACGCACAGCCCCGACCCAGCCTAGCGACAGAAATAGACCTCGACAGAGTCTGTAGGGCAGAGATTTTGTTATGGCAATCCGGCCCGACCTTTGGGCGGATTGCGAGTCACGGCGCTTAGTACAGAACCATATGGCGTCGCAGCCTTGTCCTAACGGATCTGGCGGCTGCCATAGCAACCGTCACCAACATTTGTGCGCGGTTGCGGGCCACTTGGCGACCATACCCAGGGTTTCACCGCCAGAACCGTCCTAAGCGCTTGGCCCAACACGGTGCGCTGGGTTAACCCTGGAAGAAAATA
>JBCBOC010000405.1:0-4522 GCA_039821475.1 Cyanobacteria bacterium J06632_22
TCTCTACACCCGGCAAGGTGAATACCTGCTGAACATTCTGGCCGATGTGATCCGCACCGCTGGGCGGCGGCAAGACCTACGGGCCATTCGCGGCCCTGTGATTCTGGCAGCAGCCGACCCCGAAGAAGGGCTGACGCTATTAAACGTGCTGCGCCGCTTCCCGACCCCCACCGTACGGGTCGATCTGGCCAAGGGCCTGGCCATTGCGCGGGAACTGGATCGCAATGTCCTCCAAACCAGTGCGGCCATTGGCTACATCAGTCAGGAGGCCACCCTACTGGCCGAAGAACTACCCCTGACCGAAACAGACCAGCAGGCCGTTGCCCGTGCCACCCGGTCTGGCCCTTACCAAGTCGAGCGCACGGCCCTCCGGCAGACCCCGTTGCCGGTCGATGTGTACGCACCGAGAGATGCAGCGGGCAATCGACTGGCCGAGCGTCCAGCCGTGGTCATTTCCCACGGATTAGGCTACGACCGCACAGTGTTTCGTTACCTCGCAGAGCGGTTGGCATCCCATGGGTTTGTGGCCCTAGCGGTGGAGCATCGGGGCAGCTCTGCCGAACAGATTAATGCCCTGTTGACGGGCCGTTCCGCCATGGTCGTACCGGACAATGAGTTCCTGGAACGCCCTCGGAAAATCACGGCGTTGCTGGACTATCTCGAGGCCCAGACCGTCTGGCAGCAGCAGATCGACTTTGACCGTATCGGCGTATTGGGTCAGTCCTTTGGCGGCTATACGGCTTTGGCCCTCGCGGGGGCGGAGTTAAACTTCGAACAGCTCACCGCAGCCTGCCCGCCAGTCACGCTATCACTGAATATTTCGCTGTTGTTGCAATGCCAGGCACTGGAGCTGGCCGAGCCCGGCGTGACAACGCTCAACCTCGCGGACGATCGGGTGAAGGCTGCGATCGCAATCAACCCCATTAGCAGCGTTCTCTTTGGTGAAACCAGCCTGAGCCAAGTGGCGCATCCCACCCTGATTTTGGCGGGCGGAGCAGATACCGTCGCCCCGGCTTTGAGTGAACAGATCCGTCCCTACACCTGGCTAACCATGCCGGACCGTTACCTGATGCTGATGCCGTTAGGCACTCACTTTTCCGTCAGTGCCATGAGCGAAACCGGCAGCGAAGCCTTCGCCCTGCCGCCTCAGTTTATGGGACAGCGACCCGATATTGACCAGGCCTATGTTGCGGCGACGGGGCTAGCCTTCTTCGACACCTATCTGACGGCGGGCAACCAGTTTCGCCCTGTGCTATCCAGTGCCGGGACCATTGCCCTCAGCGACCAGCTGAGCCAGCGAGAAATTCCGCTGTGGCTGCTGCAAAATTTCTCAGCAGACAGCCTCCGGGCCAGCCTCAACCAGCCTGCCGCCGTCGAAGCGGACACTGAGCCTAATCCACAGTTGAGCCCAGATGCTGCTCAGGTCCCCAACCCGACCCCACAATAGAAGCAGACACGCCCCGTCGACCGCCCATGCCCAGCCCCAACTCCCAACCGCCCAACTCAAACCCCGGCCACAAATACAGCGGCTTTCTCAACCTCAACAAACCCACGGGGTGGACCTCCCATGACTGCGTTGCCAAAGTGCGTCGCCTATTGGGCATGAAAAAAGTGGGGCACGCTGGCACCCTAGATCCTGCGGCCACAGGTGTCCTGCCCATTGCCCTGGGCAAGGCCACACGCCTGCTGCAGTACCTGCCCAGCGATAAGGCTTACCGTGCCGTTATTCGCTTTGGCGTCACCACCGACACAGATGATTTAGATGGGCAAATCCGCTCTCAGCAGCCCGTCCCGCATCTAACCTTGAATCAGATTCAAGCTTGCCTGCCACAGTTTATCGGCGAAATCAAACAAATTCCCCCACGCTACAGCGCTATCCAGGTGAACGGTCAGCGGCTGTATGATCTTGCCCGCCAAGGGAAAGCCGTGGACGTCCCCGAAAGAACAGTCACGGTTCATAGCCTACAAGTGACCGACTGGCAGCCAGGGGACTATCCAGAACTCTCCCTCGATGTTGCCTGTGGTGCAGGCACCTACATTCGATCGATTGCCCGCGATTTAGGTGAAGCCATTGGCACGGGTGCAACGTTAGCGACCCTAAAAAGAACAAAAAGTAGTGGCTTCACCTTAGCCGAGAGTTTTTCGCTAGCGGCTATCACACAACAGTTAGAGGAGAACACCTTTAACCCTCTGCCCCCCGAGGCGGGATTACAGATCCTCCCAGAAGTGCAGCTCAACAAAGATGAGACCATCTACTGGTGCCAAGGACGTAAGCCCTTGTTGGAGACCTCATCGCCATCGATAACAGCGGATCGTATTGTACGGGTTGTGGGCCCAGATCATCTATTTCTAGGCATTGGCGATCTTCGAACGGATGAATCAGCGACCGTGCTGGCTCACCGCGTCGTCTATGCTCAACCCTGGTAAACCATCGTCACACCCCCACTACTGCCCTGCCCCCGCCGTTGGCAACCAGTTTTGAATGGTTTCTAAAATGCTGCCGGGGCCAATGCCAAAGAAGATTTGCAGTCCGAGTAGAATGGCGGCAACAAGCAGGGCTGTTTTCAGGGTGGCTTTGACCACCCGCAGCATCCACATAAACACCAGTATCGAGACGACTACTGCACCGACGATAACAACAAGTTCCATCGACTATCCCCTTTAAGCTTGGCTCTGTCAGCTACACCTTACCCGAGCGCTACTACGGTTTTATCAGTCAGCGTTTCACTTATCTTAGTCGCTTCGGTTCTAGCCCACTGGTCAGCATCGATAATATCCTGCAAGCTGGGCTGGGCAATCAGATGGTCACGGTTGCTGTCGCAGACGCCTTCAATCACCTTAGGAATGTCTAAAAAGTGAATCTGCTCGTCTAAAAACAGCGCTACAGCCTGCTCGTTAGCCGCATTCAGGACCGCTGTCATCGTGCCCCCAACCCGACCCGCAGCGTAGGCCAACTCCATGCAGGGGTACTTGTCATGGTCTGGATCGCGGAAGGTGAGGTCGCCAGACTGTACAGGATTCCAGGGTTTTAGCTTGGCTGGAAGGCGCTCTGGCCAGCTCATGGCATACAGCAATGGCAGGCGCATATCGGGCCAGCCCAGCTGCGCCAGCACCGAGGTATCTTGCGTCTCAATCATCGAGTGGATGATGCTCTGGGGATGGATGTAAATGACGATATCGTCATAGTCCACACCAAATAGGTAATGGGCCTCAATCACCTCTAGGCCTTTGTTCATCAGCGTGGCGGAATCAACGGTGATTTTACGCCCCATAGACCAATTAGGATGCTTCGTTGCATCAGCAACGGTCACCGTTTTGAGCTTCTCGACCGGCCAATCACGGAAGGCACCCCCCGAGGCCGTAAGAAAAATGCGTCGCAATCCCCCCTCTGGAACACCTTGCAAACACTGGAAAATCGCCGAGTGCTCAGAGTCCGCTGGCAGCAGCTTGACACCATGCTTTTCGACCAGGGGCAGCACCGCAGGCCCACCAGCAATGAGCGTTTCCTTATTGGCAAGAGCAATATCTTTGCCGGCTTCAATCGCAGCCAGGGTCGGCATTAGCCCCGCGCAGCCAACAATACCGGTCACAACAGCCTCGGCATCACCGTACCGAGCCACCTCAACAACCCCTGCTTCACCCGCCAGGATCTGAGGTTGTGGGTCTACATCTGCGATCGCATCCTTGAGCTCAGCTAACTTGCTCTCATCGCGAATAGCGACAATCTCAGGTTTGAACTCTCGAACCTGCTCCGCCAGTAAGGTGGCGTTGCGACCCGCCGCAATGCCCACGAGCCGAAACTGATCGGGATGATTTTTAACAATATCAAGCGTCTGTGTGCCAATCGACCCGGTGGACCCCAGTAGCGTGATCGCCTTCATACGTGATACCTCGTTTCTGCGTTTGGGATCACTATAGAATTTTTAGGGGATCGGTAGTGTATTGATGAGCCGGTGACTGCCGAAAACCAGAGCTCACAGCGGCATCTAGAACATGAGGGACGTACGATCGTTAATCAATCCCGCAAGGAGTACGGCATCCCAACAAAATAAAACCGATTGGCGCTGCAGGGCATTAGGTGGAACCTCTTCACAGACAAACCGGGCTAGGGCCTGACTGACGACGGTGGCGTGGTAAGCATCGACGCCGACTCGCACCAGCGCATTAAAAAAGCGCTGCGTCGTTTGGCGTGTTTTGGACAGATGCTCTAGCAAAAATAGATCTTGAAACTGAGTCACGGCACTTAGGTAAATTCGCTCAATTGTTTGCACAAGCGTGGCCACTTTATGGACCAGCACCCTACTCACAGATTCCAGCGCACACCGTATTGTCCGGAATTTTGAGGTGTAAAAAATCACTATTTGGGTACATATACTGACTGTTCCAGTTCACATTGCCGAAAATTCGCGGTCCATTGCCACATCAGTGCTAGACATACCTCTATAGCGCTCGCCACTGTGCTGAGGACAATTCTTAAGCTCAAGTGCTGAGTCGGTCGCCAAGTGGCCCACCGTCGTGCACA
>JBCBOC010000505.1:0-3741 GCA_039821475.1 Cyanobacteria bacterium J06632_22
CGTCCACCATCGAGGCCACTAGGGTCTCGACCTCCGCTTTGAGTTCTTCTGGTATCGCCTCGTTGAACGTGCCAAACCGCACCAGATCAGGATTTTCTAAGCCAATCACATACTTGTCCCCTTGGATATCTCCACTAGCCGCTAGCTCTGCGACGTAGGTAATCGCCCCGCCAATATCTTGGATGGCGCTGGTCAGAATTGCCTCGGGGGCGAGGTCAAACTGGTCTACGTTATTGCCAAAGGCGTAAATCCCAGCGTCCTGACAGGCCTGCAGGACGGCGGGTGCAGACTTGTCTAAGTTGTGAAAAATCACGTCTACCCCGCTGGAGATTAAGGCCAGTGCAGATTCTTTGGCTTTTGCAATATCGTTAAAATCGCCTACGAAGCTGGTAATCACCTCCGCCGACGGATCCTTGGCTTTGGCCCCTTGGTCCATGGCCGAGCCCTGCTGCTGGGTTGATTTAAATTCCATCCCGGTTAAGTAGGCAAGCTTTTTGGTTTTGCTCATGGCCGCGCCCATTAGGCCACTGAGATACAGCATTTGGTTGTAGTTCGTCCGCACACAGCCGTAGTTCTCGCCAGCAATATCGCCATTTACCCCTAAGAAGAATGTGTCAGGGAACTCTGCTGCCACCTGTTGAATTGCCGCATCAAACTGCCCGCCATGCCCAACAACCAGGCTATAGCCCTGACGAGCAAAGTCAGCCAGCGATTCAGTTTGGTCCGCGTTGCTGACCTGTTCTACATAGGCAACGTCAATGCCGAGCGTATCGCCTGCCCGCTTGACCCCTTCATAGCCCAGTTGATTCCACCCGCCGTCGGTGATGGTCCCAGGTAACACAATGGCCAGACTGGATGCCGCAGTGCTGGATGCCGCAGTGCTGGATGCCTCTGGCGATGCGTCTGCCTCGGTTGATACTGCCGTCTCGGGGGTAGATGGGGCACAGGCTTTGAGCAGCACTGTACCCGCCGCTGCGGTAGAGAAATATCCTAGAAAGCGCCGCCGTCCCAGTTGTCGTCTAAAATGAGCTGCCATGGCTTGGTCCTGAATCGAGTGTGTTGGTGTTTGGATAGTCTTGCAGAGGTCGAGGTAACACCTCTGTGCAACTTCCGACGTAAATGCCTGGAACGATACAGTGACATTCAGTGGGCTGTGGTGCTTAAATTTACGGAATAGTCTCGGAAGATACCCCCCTATGGCTGATGAGCCGCAGTCTATTCCCCCTACACCTGCTCAAATCACCCGGCACTTACAGGCGGCTAATCAGTTTGCTCTAGAGGCGCAGGCCGCTGGCAAGCATCCTTTTGGTGCGCTGCTGGTTGCCCCTGATAACGAAACCGTTTTACTGTCTCAGGGGAATGTTGACGTCGTGAACCATGCTGAATCAGTGCTGGCTCGAACAGCCGCAGCACAGTACGACGCAGATTATCTCTGGCGCTGTACGCTTTACACCACGGTAGAACCCTGTGCCATGTGTGCGGCAACCCAATACTGGGCCAATATCGGGCGGTTGGTTTACGGTATTTCTGAAGCGCAGCTCTTGGCGATTACTGGCAACCATCCCGAAAATCCAACACTCGACTTACCCTGTCGAGCTGTGTTTAATAAGGGACAAAAAGCGGTCTCGATAGTGGGTCCAGTTGCCGAGGTCGAAGCTGAAATTATCCAAGTTCACAAAGCCTTCTGGCAGAATACTTAAAGCCTTGATTTAGAGTGCTTTCTTCTGTTATAGCCGTCGCCACAAAGGCCCTTTGTTGGGGTTTGTGCACGACGGCGGGCCACTTGGCTCCAATACTGGGCACTTGCGCACCAGGATTGTTCTAAGCAAAGTGGCGAGAGCTATACTTCTTGGCATTCAAGAATATTGTTTGTCGACTCAACCTTTGAAAAATTGGCGTTATGCAGTCTCTTTAAAAGGGGACAAGATACAAAAGTATCTGTGGGTGATGACTTAGCTATCAGCTTAACGGTTTAATTTTTCCTATTCTGAGTATGTCTGCGGCTAATTCTAATCCTTGGTTTTAGAGCCATCCCAGGGGTATAAAAAATCTCCAGCGCCAGCAATCCACCAGTCTCCCTCAAATCCAGAGAAGTTGTTTGTAAAGGTGGCCTTTAGGCTACCGGTGCCGTAAGAATCCTCCCACGCGCAGAGGACTGTGAGCGTTTCTACGGCGCGACAGTTTGTTAATGTGCCGGATACCGTTCCAGTGGGTTCATTGATGGTGTAGGT
This sequence comes from Cyanobacteria bacterium J06632_22, assembly GCA_039821475.1. Lineage (GTDB taxonomy): Bacteria > Cyanobacteriota > Cyanobacteriia > Phormidesmidales > Phormidesmidaceae > CAWUKV01. The sequence goes on from JBCBOC010000505.1 coordinate 2,232, forward strand.
TCCTTCTATCCTGTTGCCGCGTTTCTGGAAGGTGGTGGTTCCTGCCATCTGGCTATTGTCATGTTGGATTGTACTCTGATAGCTGCCTGTGGTCTGTTGAAGCCACTTGGCTCGGGACTGAGCGTGGCTATGCAAGTTGCCCAGTGCCAGACAGATTAGGCCAATCAGCCCCAGAACAACTTTGATATGAATAAGTCTAAGCGAGCCCATGCCTGCCTTAATCTCAGCTATTAGATTGCGTTCGTCGAGTTGCTAGGGACAGTTTCCCAGGTTCAAGTCCTTGATGCCGCAGCCCCTCGACGGCTATAGGTTTCCCGGCCTTATCACAGATACAGAGTGCTGCCCTGAGATTCCTTAAGTGTGATGGCTTAAAGTGTGATGGCTTAAGGCGGCGAAGCTTGCTTGGTGAAATGCGGTGATATGCTCCCTGCCATGTGGGGCCCATCTGGCTTGCAGGCTCAGTCAGGGGCAGACAGACTGAGCTGGCCATGCTGATACCACAGGAAATGCAGTGTTTTAGCCCCTTGGCTGACCCAAGTTTGTTGAATGGTTGTAATCATCTCGGCCACTGTGCCAGGACGTATAGGCGTGAGCTGGAAATGGGCAGCGATGTCTGTCGCGGCAGCCTGTATGAGGATGCCGTAGTTTAGCCAAGGGTCATCAAAGCGGTATTTCACCGTAGCCCAGGGACTGGACCGACGATCAGAGCGCCATATCTTCAGGCTCACAAAATTCTGATCGACGGGCGAGACAATCCATTGATAGGTCTCCTCTCCAACGACAATTTTTCTAAGTTGTTTCTTCACGGATTGTTAGTTTGAGGGCGGCTCCTAAACCTTGGCCACGTCCAGAACTGGGTTTTTCCCGCAGGGAAAGCGTCAGGTTTCAACTTGGATGCGGTTTGGCGTGTTGTCGCATGGATTAAGACATGGCGAGCTGGTCTAGGTTTTTCTGCACTTCTGCTCGGTAAGCCTGGGTTAACCGTTCTACAGTTGCAGTTTTATCTTTACGGAACGCTGCGACATGGTCCTTGAGGTTTACCGGCTCACCTACCTTAAAATAAGCACGGCGGACTGCTTTGGGTTTGATGTGTTCCGTTTGGTACACTTCTCGTTCTAGACGCATTAGGGTGTCGAGGAAGCGCTCGGGGGTGGGGTTTTCGGCCACATAGCCGTCGTAGATGGCATCAAAGTTGAGCAGGCGTACCGTTGTCCAGTAGAGCGCTGGGTTATCGGCCGTTTGGGCTTCGCCAGAGTCGAGCACCGCCTGAATTTTGTATACGCGTTCTCGTATGGGCATTTGTTCCGGAGACGTGAGCCCCAACTCTTTTTCGCATTGATCAATCACGTGGTGGCGTAGCCGATCGATACGGGGGTTCCAAGACATCCCAGGTTCAGGCTGCAGACTGTATTCGGTTTCGAGACGGTTGATCACTTGGGTTGCGATCGCAATCAGCCGCCCGTACGCTTCCTCCTCTGGGGTCTCAATCTCCAGTGTCTGTTCCAGTCCC
>JBCBOC010000273.1:0-5784 GCA_039821475.1 Cyanobacteria bacterium J06632_22
ATCGTGAGTTAAGATACCAGCTGGCGTATGCAGTTGATCGCACCAGGTAATAGCAAGAAACCATCGAGCATCGGCAATGCGGTCAAAAACACGATCCTGGCAAGGATGCTGCAATACTTTGTAGCCACCTTCAACGGAAACAATCGTTCCACCCAAAAAACCACAAATCAGACTGGTGGAATGACTCATATTCTAAACCCGACATTGGTAAAACATATCGACAAACAGCTTAATATCATCGTCTTGAAGCACTCCAATTAAGATCGCCATGGATTCTGAACGTCGAACAGCTGTCGAATTACCATGCTCCAAGCTAAAGCAGTGGCGATTGGAGAAACTACCCAGAGCAACTTTAGATTGATCAGATCAGAAGCTATCAGATCAGAAATATTCATATCTACATAGGCCATTTCAACAACAATAAATCTTGGAAGCGAGTATGAATTACAAATCCGTAAATTGACTTATTGCAAGCTTCAATCAGCTTGAAACTTGCGACTCACTTGACCTGCTATCCCATTAAGCCTTTGCCCGCATAGAACGAGCCAAGTCAAGTGAGAAATAATATAGATCAACGAGTGTTCGCCTTTTCTAACTGAGCAAGGACAACTTCACGATTACGTCTAGCATTTTGGTAATCAGGATTTACCGCTAGCGCCTGATCAAAGGATGCCAAAGATGCTTGGTAGTCTTCGAGTCGAAAAAGCACATCGCCCCGATTATCCCAGGCAAGCGCCGCTCCCTGAGCACCCCACAGGTGATCGATCTCTATGGCCATATCGCAAGACTGGAGAGCCATTTGGTAAGACTCTAACTGGCTAAGAACGCCACAGCGGTTAGCAAGAACCAAAGAATAATCGGGATTGAGCATCAGCGCATGATCATAGGCAAGCAAGGCCTCAGGCGTTTGGCCGATGAAAAAGAGAAGCTGCCCAAGATTATTCCATGCAGTCGGGTTCTGCGGATTCGCCGCTACCTCAGCAAACTGAGATTCGATGATTGTCCAACCTGGTGAACCCTCATGCTGAGCGCCTGCCCATGCTGGTCCAACGCTCAACATCAGCACGCAAACCACTGTCGCAATCCACGGACCTATCCAAGAAAAACTGAGCTGCATGGACCTCATGACATGACGGTGTTTAATACTCACTTAGATAGGCATAATCCCTGTTTAACGATACTGACTTAATTGCGACAAATTGTCAACAAGAAAGTCTGAAAAGCAGTATTTAATCCAACAATAGTAGCAATGGTAGATCATGACGTAGGCCCTGATGCAATTCCTTGTTACCCCAACTTCAGGACGGCACTACAAGCAACTTGTCAAGCATGGTGTCACGAGCAGGGCTACAGCGACCCCTTTCGTCACAACGGGATGTGGTGGGCTTTTCCTCCAAATGGCGTCATTCCTCTCCCTATCAAAGACGTCATGGCTGCTGACTGGCAGCTCACGGTACGCATTGGTAGGCTCACCCTAACCCTGTTGCCCAATGGGACTCTAGCGACTGGTCCGCCGAAGTAAGTGGCGTTTTCTTAAGGTTGCTTAAAAGAACGCCCAAGCTGAGAAAATTGCACCTTACAATTGATAGCCAGTTGCGATAACTGGAGTTGCGATAGCTACAGTGGGGCAGCGTCAAAATTACAGCTCTTAATACAAAAATATGGTGTTTACCATTTGCACTACGCTGTTTACATCAGAGCACTGGGTACGGCTATCCCGATCAGCTCATGGCCAAATGGCTTTTAGAAATATTGCACAGCTTTGTCCTATCAAATGTAGAGGCTTCTGTAAGTAACAATGAGGTCTTAGTCCCGATCCGTTATCAAGCCCGTCATCAAGCTGCGCCATTTATTGACATGTTGAAAATTCAAAATCTTAACAAGACCTACGCCAACGGTATCCAAGCGCTTAAAGACATTTCTCTGGAAATGGGTGCAGGCATTTTTGGCTTACTTGGCCCCAACGGAGCGGGTAAATCTTCTCTCATGCGGACGCTGGCGACGCTACAGGACGCTGATAACGGCTCAATTTTGTTGGGGAATATTGACGTACTCTCTAACCCACAGGCAGCGCGCCAATTGCTGGGCTACCTTCCTCAGGATTTTGGCGTATACCCCAACGTATCGGCAGAAGAGTTATTGAGTCAGATGGCAGTGTTCAAGGGGTTCACCCAGACAAAGCAGCGGAGGGAACTGGTAGGGCACCAGCTCAACATGGTGAACCTGTACGACCAGCGCCATCAAAAACTAGGAACGTTCTCGGGGGGCATGCGCCAACGATTTGGCATTGCTCAGGCGCTGTTGGGTTCACCGCAGTTAGTGATTGTTGATGAGCCGACAGCCGGACTAGACCCGACTGAACGAGTACGATTTCAGAATCTGTTGGCTGAGATTAGCCAGGATCGGGTTTTGTTGTTATCAACCCATATTGTTGAAGATGTAGCAGAGCTGTGCCCGCAGATGGCAATTTTGCAGCGGGGGCAGATTGTGCAACAGGGCAGCCCACTAGCGCTGATGGAGCGTTTACAAGGTCAGGTGTGGACGCGCCGGGTAGAAAGCCCTGCGGAGATGGATGCGAGCTGGCAGGTGATTACTTCGCGCATGGTGCGGGGCCAGCGAGCGGTACGAGTTTGGAGCGAGGCATATCCCGGTGCCGGGTTTGATCGAGCAGAGCCAGATTTGAACGACGTGTACTTTACGGCATTGATGGGAGAACCGGCAATGGTGTGATTTTTTCGCATTGTTTTGAACATTTTTCGAATGGTGGGTTTCGCTGAAGTGAAACTTTGGCTCCGATATCCAGTTTTAATGGCGACTCCGCCCTTACCTCCCCCCCTCTCCTATGCGTTCTACCCTTCCTATTCTGCTGTTTGAAGTTCGCTATCACTTGCGGCGACCGACGTTCTGGCTCATCACAGGACTATTTTTTACCCTTGGTCTGGTAGACATCGTCTCTAAGGCAAGCGAGGGCAATGCCTTTTTCTACGTCAACAGCCCCTCACAGATTTTTCAAACAACAATCTGGTACACGATTTTTGGCATTCTGGCGTCGTCGGCGTTCGTGGCCGAAACCTTTGTGCGCGATACGAATACACGCATGGAGTCACTGATTTTAGCAACGCCCGTGCGCAAGTGGGACTACCTGGCGACTCGGTTTGCGGCGGCCTTTGGGGTGACGCTGCTGGCGTTCTCAACCTACGCGGTGGGTATGGTAATGGGAGCGCTGGTGCCGGGGCTAAATCCCTTTGCGCTGGGGCCATTTCGCCTGGATGCATACCTAGCGGCCTACGGGCTGATTGCGGTGCCGAATCTGTTGGTGGTGAGCGCGATCGCGTTTGCCATTGCCGCTCGCACCCGTAGCCTCGCCGTCACCTACGCCGGGGCCATCATTCTTGTCATGCTGTACCTGGCCTCGCTAATGATGGTGGGGGCGGATGTGATCAACTATCAGCAGTACAACCTGTGGGCAATGGTGGACCCGTTTGGGTTCTATGCCTTTGAAGCCAAGACTCTAACCTGGACAGTGTTTCAGCACAACACTCAGATGCCCGGGCTAGGGGGCACGCTCATTTGGAATCGGCTGCTGTGGCTGGCGATCGCGTCCGCAATCTGGGCCACAAGCTACCAAACCTACCGGATGACCGCCCACACGGAGCAAGGCAAGCAAAAAGCTCGACCCGCCCGTTCCGCAAATGCCCCGATTCGCTACATTCCCTTACCCAGCGCCCCACCCCAATCGGGACTGCGCGGCCAGGCGCAGCAGTGGCTGATCCGCACCGGCTTCGAGATTCGCACGGTGCTGCAGGGCAAAGCCTTTTGGCTGCTGACAGCGTTTGGGCTGGTAAGTCTGGTAATGGCGGCAGTGGGCAGCCGGTCGTTTAACTACTCTAACCCTAGCACCGACATTCTGATTCACTCGGCCAACGTCTATCTGGACTATATTCTGTTTGCGATTGTGGTGGTGTATGCAGCGGAGCTGGTGTGGCGAGATCGCACCCTGCGTTTGCAGCCGGTCATCGACGCCACCTCTGTCACCAACGGCGTCCTGCTGCTCTCAAAGCTCACGGCACTGTTTGCCATCATCACCTTTAATCTGCTGCTGGCGATGGTGGTGCTGGTGGCCTACCAGATTCTCTCGGGCTACACCCAGTTTGACTTTCCTCTCTACGGACAAATGTTGTTTTTGGAGCATGGTCCCTACTATTACCTGACGGCAATGCTGGCCCTGTTTGCTCAGATAATTACCCAGCAAAAGTACGCAGGCATGGCCCTAACGGTGCTGGTGTCACTCACCCACATTCCCCTCAATGCGTTAGGGCTTTATCACAACCTTTATCGCTGGGCGGGTACAAACGACATCGAATATTCTCCCATGAACGGCTATGGGCGGCTGTTCACCGGGCACCTATGGTACAGCCTCTACTGGGGGCTGATGGGGGCGCTGCTAATGTTAGTAGCCTATATGTTTTGGCCGAGGGGGAGCGATCGCGCTAAGCTCCGGCGCAGCTGGCGTTTGACAGGCAAGCGCGTTAAGCAATCTCTTGCCGCCCTGGTTGTTGCCTGGGCCGCCGTCGGTAGCTGGATTGCCTACAACACCACAATTGTTAATGCCTACCAGCCCCCCGGTAAAGAAGAGACCGCCGCCGAAATCGAGCGCCGATTTAAACAGTACGAGTCGCTGCCCATGCCCGTGGTCACCGACACCCAGCTCAGTGTCGAGCTATACCCCGACCAGGGCTACTTTCAGGCCCAGGGCCAGTACCAGCTCGAAAATCGCACCGATGAGCCGATCTCAGAAATACATTTGCTCACCTTCATCAACCTAGAGCTGGGCGAGGTTACCTACCCCGGTGCCACCCTGCGCGAGGCCCACCCTGACTGGGGCTATTATATTTATGATTTGGCCGAGCCGCTGCTGCCAGGAGAACAGCAAACGCTCGCCTTCGAGACCTTTACCCAAACCGCGCAAGGCTTTCACAACCACGTGGACAGTGACGATGTGTACATGGTCTACCCTAACGATGTGGTGGGCAACGGCACCAACCTCTACAGCCCGTTTATCTTGCCTTTTATTGGCTACACCAAAATGGTGGAACACAAAAAGGCGTGGCTGCGGGCCAAGCTAGACCTGCCGCCGCTAGACGAACGCATGCGCGACCACAGCGACCCTACTGGGCTAGAACAGGCGCTGATGCTCACCCACCTCGCCTGGGGAACAACCGATGTCACCATCGGCACCGCTGGCGACCAGGTCGCCGTCTCCGCTGGGGATCTGGTAGACCAGTGGGACGAGAACGGACGGAGCTACTACCGCTATCGCTCCACCGAGCCGAGCCGGGGTAAATTCACTATCTACTCCGCCGACTACGAGATTTATCGCGATGACAGCTACCGGGTGCCCATTGAGGTGTTCTACCACCCCGAACACGACGACAATGTAGAACTCATTGCTGAACAGGCAGGGCAGGCGCTGGAATTTTACGAAGAGACCTTTGGCCTCTATCCATTTGAGCAGGTGCGTATCGCGGAGTTTGTTTATTACGACGGCATGGTGTTCTCAGAGGGGGGAACCCTTGGCATTCCAGAGGTGCTGGTGTGGAAAAGTGAGGCCCAGGGACCAGGGCGCGATAGCATGATTGACTGGGTGACATACCTGCTGGCCCAGTCCTGGTGGGAAGATCAGCTGATTGCGGCGGATGTAGCGGGGGGAATGACTCTAAGGGAATCGCTGAGTGCCTATGCGAGTCAGCTTTATTTGCGATCTCAGCGCACCCCCGAACAGCA
>JBCBOC010000664.1:0-2854 GCA_039821475.1 Cyanobacteria bacterium J06632_22
AAACAGCCTGGCGAGTTTGAGAAGCGGCTGGCCAACTTTTTAAAGAAAACGGCAGTAGGCAAGCTGTTTGGCAAGTGGAATGATGATGGGCGCCTGAGTTCGGTCCAGTGGCTACGCTGACGACGGGGGGTAAAGCGTTGGGCCTTTTCGGTGTCGTTAATGCGCTTTTGGATGCCATCGATCCAACCAAAGCAGATGGCCTCTTCAACAGAATCCAGGTAAGAGACGGTAGGGCAGTCCGGGCGGTCGTCGTAGAGGAGCCAGATCTCGGTAGCACTATCGTGATTTGTCGCCAGCCAAGCGCGCCAATCGTCTCGGTCTTTGGCCTTATGGGTGGTCGTAACCTGCATAACAGTGCTGGGGATGGCTACTCTTCAATGATGGTAAACCCTTCACCCCTTTCCAGTTGTTCACACAGAGAAAGGGCCGCGGCTTCTAGCTGAGCCGCTTCTGCAGTGATTGGGGTTGTCTCGGCAGCGGGCGTTTCGGTCTGGCTGCAGCGAGCCCTCAATGTCTCATATTCTGCCTGAGTCAGCTTAGGTTTAATCAGGACGCTGCTACCTTCCGGACGATTGCCTGCATCAAACGCCACGTAGAGCAGTAGGCTTACCACTCCCCCTGCAACAGCTGTGGCAATGAGTCGACCACCGGTTCCAGCAATCGTTTTCAGAACGTTAAATTCCATCGCCCCAAAGCACCCAACAGGCCTATTCACCTAGGCGGCAACGGCCAAGGGTTTGCCTAGACGCACTAAGAAATTCTGCAACAGCTGCTTACCCGACTGCGTTAGTACACTCTCAGGATGGAACTGTACCCCTTCTAAATGGGGGTAGTCTTTGTGCCGGACCCCCATAATGGTGCCGTCCTCGACCCAGGCTGTGATTTCTAAACAGTCGGGGCAAGTGTCGCGGTCAATGACTAGGCTGTGGTAACGGGTCGCAGTGAGAGGCTGTTCGAGTCCAGCAAAGACCCCCTTATTCGTGTGGGTCACGGGAGACGTTTTGCCGTGCATAAGCTCAGTGGCCGATGTAATCTTGCCGCCGTAAACCTGGCCGATACTTTGGTGGCCTAGGCACACACCGAGGATGGGTAAAGTTGGCCCTAGTTCGCGGATGATCTCTAAAGAGACGCCTGAGTCATCAGGTGTGCCCGGACCTGGGGAAATGACAATCCCGTCAGGCTGAAGCGCCTTCACCTCTTCAAGCGTAATCTTGTCATTGCGGAAGACTTTAATGTCTTTGGCAACGGGGAGGGTCTGACCCAGCTCACCCAGGTACTGAACCAGGTTGTAGGTAAAGCTGTCGTAGTTATCGATGACCAGAATCATGGGAGCTAGAGATGCACAATTTAGAAGTAGGCAGGGGCCAAAGCTAGTACGTGGGGGCTAAAGACGCAGATGGCGATGATCACTGCTGCGATCGCAGCAATCAGCACAGCCCCTGCTGCACAGTCCTTGGCGATTTTTGCAAGCTCATGATAAGTCTGACCAACGGTGAGGTCCACTAGAGATTCCAGGGCCGTGTTCAGCAGTTCCATCACCAGCACGGCACCCACCGTCAGACATAGAATAGCGGCTTCAATACCGCTGACCCGAAAGCCCAGCCCCAGCGCCAAAACAAAGATGCCAATACCCGTATGAATGCGAAAGTTTCGCTGTGTTTTGAAGGCATAAGACACCCCAGCCCAGGCATAGCGAAAGCTGCTAAACAAGTCCGGTGCAACTTGCCAGGCCGCACCACGACCTTGAGGGGACTGTGGCTGAGTCGAGGTCAAATCTGCCGTAACTTTGCCAGCTTTCTCTAAATTGGGTGATATAGACATCTATCCGGGGGTATTCGCTGCTTGTGAGGCTGTTTTGGGCATATTTGGCAGTTTTCAGTCACCTGAGTTGCCCTATTATCCTTGGAACTAAGTAGCAGCGCCAAGGTTCCCCAAACTTTCAGATATGTTACTCGTGCTTTACGTTCTGAGTCGTATCTTAGCTAGCTGTATTCTACCCAGTCCCTAGTGACCCTCTGCAGAATTTGGGGTCAGTTCTATTAAGTCTGTTTGTTGGGACAGCATTTGGTTCAAACTTTCTTCATCTGGGTGGTCCCAGCCCAGCAAGTGCAAGAGGCCGTGGGTAGCCAGCCACATGAGTTCTTGTTCGAGGCTGTGATGGGCCTCAGCAGCCTGCCGCTGCGCCGTTTCCACTGAAATAATAATGTCACCCAGATAAACAGGCTGCACCTGGTATAGCGCTGCTGCGCCAGGCAAGTCATACTCCAGTGCCGCAAAGGCCAGCACATCCGTTGCTTTATCTTGCTGGCGATAGGTTGCATTCAGCCGATGGATCTCGGCGTCATTGGTTAACCGCAAGGCCAGCTCATATTCATGAATGGGTGAGGAGGTGGGTGCCATCTGAGTGAGCCACCGTTGAAATCGCTCAGACCAGTTCAACCGCGCAAGGTTTCCCGGTACTTGGGCTGTCACTTCAACACTGACCTCGACGGATAACATCCTTATCGAGTCAGGTAAGCCAGGCCAACGAGCACGCTCAGCAATCCAAAAACAGTAAGCCCGAAATGAAAGAGGGACTTGCCACCTTTCTTGACCATATTGCGCATGGCTAGCTTGACAAAGCTAGGGGGTGGTTCGGCAGGGTTTGCGGTCGGAGTGTCAACTTGGGAGGTGGAGTCTGTCATAGGTGTGGAAAGTCGTCGCGGGCTTTAATATTCTACGGGTGTTTTAAACGGTAGCGCTTGGATCACACCTGAGTTGCTGTCTCGACGATCTGATTTTCCTGTCTGAGGTAGGCCTGAATAAAGGCATCGAGTTCGCCATTCATCACATCGTCAATGGCTGTTGTTTCTAC
>JBCBOC010000540.1:0-3558 GCA_039821475.1 Cyanobacteria bacterium J06632_22
TCCCCTCAATCCTGTCCTGCCAGATATTGGATCGCTACTGCAGCCGCTTCAATCCCAGCTTTCATTGGGTATCGCTGCCACGGCCCTAGAGGAAACTACCACAGCATTGGTAGACACCATCAATAGTCTTGATAATACGCTAGTTACGCCTGCTGCGCTTACTGTGTTGCAGGCTCAAGCGATCAATACAGCTACGCATCAACCACTGTCCGACCAATTACTCAGAACGCCTATCAGTGTTGCCCCATCTGAGATTTCGGTTCAACAGCTAGACCCCCTGCTGTCACCCGCTAACGATGCTGGAGATAGTGTCTCGACTGCGGCTAATCTGGGCACCGTGGCAGGTCGTCGGTCCATTAATGGAACACTCAACGGCAGCGATACCCAAGATTGGTTCCGCTTCCAGTTAGATACGCGTCGCGATATTTCTCTCGATCTGTTCAACCTCAGCTCAGATGCGGATCTTTATCTGGTACAAGATCGCAACGGCAACAGTCGCATCGAAGACAATGAAATCCTTGACTACTCTGTAGCAAGCGGCACCCAGTCAGATCACGTCCATCTCAATGGTCAGGCAGCGGGGACCTACTATGCAGTAGTCAATCGCTATAGCAGTCAAGATACCGGTTATCGTCTCAACCTAACCACAGATGCTGCCGGTGAAACCCTCAGCAGCGCCTATAACTTTAGCCAATTAACAGACGCCCGGCAGATCACTGACTTTGTTGGAAGCGACGACAGGCTCGATTACTATCGCTTTACCCTGGCCAACAACAGCGATGTCAACCTACGCCTCAGCAACCTTTCCTCGGATGCGGATCTAAGAGTAATCCACGACAGCAACGTCAACGGCACAGTTGATGCAGGAGAGGTGATTGCCGCATCGCTCAGAAGTCGAGACCTGAGTGAAGCGATTGCTTTAGACAACCTGGCGGCAGGTGAATACTTTGTCGAGGTTAGCCAATACAGCGGTGACACCAACTATCAGCTAGATTTAGAGGCCGAAGCCAGGAGCAGCTCTAGATACCAGGCAGGTAATTTCTGGGCCAATACGTTTACCCATCAATCTAACCACGACCTGACCGTGATTTCGGGGAATGGCAATGTTGAATTTGGCCAGGGAGAACGGGATGTGATTGATCTATCCCATATCCACTCTAGCCACGTTAGCTTCAACCTCGTGAATGGCAACGGTGGCGGTGTCGTTTATAACCCTGGCAATGGTGCACGTCTGTTTGATGTCTTAACCCTGAGCAATGGTGACCAAATTCTCTTTGAGGGAATTGACCAGGTCCAATTCGCTAATGGCAACCTCAATCTGTCGGTTGTGCCCAATGATGAGTATTTTGGGTATCAGTGGAACCTACATATGATGGGCGTCCATAACGCTTGGCGCTTTGGCACGGGCTCTGACGCCGTGACCATTGGAGTGCAGGATACCGGGCTAGGCATCGCTGCCAATGGCAGCTTACATCCTGACCTAGATGCTGGGCGAGTACGGGCAATTTCTAATAACTACGCTGACGAGTCTTACTACGAACTCTCCCACGGGAGTGCGGTACAGAGCGTGATTGCCGCAGGCTCTAACAACAGCATTGGGATGGCAGGCATCAACTGGAACTCAACGGTGCTTAGCGTCGACGTTCTGGGAGGTGAGGCCTACGATTTGTCGCTAGCAGAAGCGACGCAAATCATGATCGATGAGGCAAATAGTAATGACCAACGGCTGGTCATCAATATGAGTTTAGGAGCAGATACGGGGGGCGTTGTCTATCCCGATACTGATATTGCCCGACTCATTGCTAACAACCAAGAGAATGCACTGTTTGTCATTGCCACGGGCAACGGTGACAACAGCTATCTGGCACACCCCGCCAACCTGGCCGCTCGCTACGAAAATGTAATTGCGGTGGGCGCCTCTTGGGGGACGCAAGACTACTACGGAAATGAAACAACCCCCGGCGAGCGGATTTCCTACCCAGGCTGGTGGGGCTCTAACTACGGCACCGGTCTATCGCTAATGGGCCCATCTGAAGTGGTTGCTGCTGACGCGACGGTGTACCCCTGGGGGGCCGACTTTAGCTACACTGGCACATTCAATGGGACCTCTGCCGCAACCCCTAACGTTGCAGGCGTAGCTTCTTTGGTTTGGAGTGCCAATCCTCATTTGAGTGCAACCCAAGTACACCAAATTATGGCTCGAACAGCCTATGACATGGGTGCATCTGGCTACGACCCGGTATACGGCAATGGCTTTGTCAATGCCGATGCGGCCGTTCGCATGGCCTTAGCACAGGCCTAATTCTCGTGAGTTAGGCACCCGTCGGGGCACACTTTCTGTGCCCCGACAATTCTGTTACAGCCTTTGTAAAAGGAACCCACACTTCATTCTTAAACGATCCCATGTTGCGTAAACCATCGTCTTGGCCCTGTAGACTGCTCGGCTTAACCCTACTGAGTTTTAGCTGTAGCGTTACGTCACTCTCCACTATGCCAACGGACATTGCATTCGAACAACTCTCCTGGCCAACGACCACGTCTCCTGTCACAGTTAGTGCAGACCCCACAGTTATGCTCCTTCGAGACTTAGAGACCTGGCAAACCTTTTGGGCTCAGTCCCATCGCCATCGCTTGGGGGACCGACCACCGCTGCCCGCCATAAATTTTGAGGAGACCATGGTTGTTGTGCTATCTGCAGGGTTTCGACCCACGGGCGGGTATCGTCTTGAAATTCAGCATATTGCCAGCGCAGCGACGACCTGGGAGATTCACTATGCCGAAGTAGCCCCAGGGACAAATTGCCTGGTGTCACAGCGGCCCAGTACCCCAACGGTACTACTCACCGTGCCGAATCAGGCGGTACAGATTTTGCCTGTGGGCACAACGGTTGTTACCGATTGTGAACTTATGAATAAGTGAAGCCGCTACAGCAAGAGAACTTGATAACAACCTAGTCCTGGAGCATGCCCATGCATCTCAGTGGATATCGATACGTTACCTTAGGTTCTCTACATGCCCAATTTGGCCAGCTTGAGCAGGCCATTAACGCCTACCGACAAGCGTTACTCTCATTTCGACGAGAGAACGACCGTGTCAATATTGGCAATATGCTCAACCGTTTAGGCGAGCTGCATGCGGTGCATGGCAACCTGCGTAAAACACGAACCCTGTGTCAGGCCGCTGCCCGAATTTTTCGACAAATGGACCATACGGCTGGGGCCATTACTGCCGTGCGGAATGTGGCCATGGTGCACTATCAGGCACAGCGCTATCCGTTAGCACTGCATCTATTAGAAAAGGTATTGATGGACTGCGATGCTAGTGGCGATACCTTTAACGAGGCCATTACCCTCACCTGCATGGCTCAGGTTTATCTCAGCCAAAGCAAATACTTGTTTGCGCTGGCCTGCCACGAAGCTGCCATAGAGCTATTTCAAGCTATTGAACATTTTGACCGATTGGACGATGCGGCCTACCGAGTGGGGCTGAGATAAACCTGAGCCATGCAGGTGAGGGTAATGGCCTCGTTAAAGGTATCGCCACTAGCATCGCAGTCCA
>JBCBOC010000455.1:0-4153 GCA_039821475.1 Cyanobacteria bacterium J06632_22
CTGGGTGCGCGGCCCAAACACGCCATCTGCCTTGAGCGTAAAGCCCTGCCGGGTCAACAGATCCTGTACATCAGCCACATCAGCCCCTGCCATCGGCGGTGTGGTGAGATATAACACCCGCGTCTTGAGCAGCTTCAACGTTTGGGGACCCACAATGCCATCGGTCTTGAGTCCATGGACCGATTGAAAGCGCATCACGGCTTGCCGACTCACCGGACCAAACACCCCATCCTGACTGAGACCAGCCCCCGTACGGGCCAGCAGGGTTTGAAGTTCTCGAATGTCCGCACCGTGCATGGGCGGATCGGCCAAATAGAGCAGCCGGTCCCCCAGCTGATAGGACAATGGCGGCGGCGGCGGTGGCTGCCGACGTGACCGGGCAGGATAGCTCACCCGAGCAATCGGAATCTCGCCCGTGGGCCGATTAAATAGATCGGCCTCAGCCTGACGGCGACGCCGTAGCCCAGCCTCAACACTGGTCCCCGGGTTACGGTACAGCAACAGGGCTGCTTCCATTTGATCCCATCGACGATCCTGCAGTACCCGCGTAATAGTCTTAAAATCCTGCGCCCCGTAGAACCACGCGCCCAGGTTATAGGCAAAGCTCAGCAGCGCCCCCCGTTGGTTTTCATTGAGCTCTGGCCACACCGGAATGCGCTCTAAACTGGGCAAAAACTCCTGCTCAATCTGCCACTGAAGCAGGCCGTCGGCCTCAGCTTGGGTGAGCTTTTCACCCAGCTCAAAGGGGGTTCCATCCTTACGGCGTGTGCTTCCCCAGCCCACCGTATAGGGTCGTCCGCCGGACAGCGGATCGGGGTAGGCAATTAAATGACAGCCCTCAAATTGCTTAATCAGCGATAGACCTGGCAAGGGTACCCGTGACATAGTAGTAGGCCCTAACGCGAGTTACTGGCGTATGATTTTGGCGTCCAGATACAGTAGACCGGTAGATACAGTTAGATCTAGGGGCAATAGCATCATCACAAAGCTGAGTGAGCGGCGGTGAGCCCATTAGCGCCCCATGGCCATTCAATCACCAGCACGGTGCTCAGCGCGATACCCACAATAAGCCCAACATAAGGGACAAATGAACAGGGATGCTGTAGCGGGGATGCTGCCCATGAAATACTCCCTAAACCCCAAACAGCCCGAACCCCAAACCCGAACCCCAAACAGCCCGAACCCCAAAATGATAGAAGCATGAACAGAGAAACACCGACAGGACGCCCGTAGTTAAGAATACCGCTATCTCTCACCCCAATTTGTCATCCACCCCAATGCTTTCCGACCCGGCCACAGCACCCCAGCCCAAAGATCGTGATGTGCCAGCCCTCAGTGTGGCCCCGATGATGGACCGCACCGATCGGCATTTTCGCTATTTCATGCGACAAATTACCCGCCAATCGCTGCTCTACACCGAGATGGTTACGGCTCAGGCGATTTTACACGGCGACCTAGAGCGGCTGATTGGCTACACCCCTGCCGAAACACCCCTATCGCTGCAGGTGGGCGGCGATAACCCCCAACAGCTCGCCCACTGTGCCCGTCTAGCCCAAGAATGGGGCTATGACGAAATTAATCTCAACGTGGGCTGCCCCAGCAGTCGCGTCCAAAACGGCAACTTTGGCGCATGCCTGATGGCCCAACCCGAGCGTGTTGCCGACTGTGTTGCCGCAATGATGGCCGCCACCCACCGTCCGGTCACCGTCAAGCATCGCATCGGCATCGACGACCAAGACAGCTACGAGCACCTGCTCCACTTCGTCAACACCGTGGCTGAGACAGGCTGCCGCCGTTTCACCGTCCATGCCCGCAAAGCCTGGCTGCAAGGGCTCAGCCCCAAGGACAACCGGACTATCCCCCCTTTGCGCTACGGCGATGTGCACCGACTCAAGCAGGACCGTCCCGACCTATGGATTGAGATTAATGGCGGCTTTCTAACGCTGGAACAGGCTGCAGCCCAGTTGACCGCCGTAGACGCCGTTATGATCGGTCGCGCCGCCTACGACACGCCCTACCTATTTGCTGGGGCCGATCGACTGCTCAACCCAGCTGCCCCCCCGCCCCCCAGCCGCCATCAGGTGGTTCAGGCGATGCTGCCCTATATCGAGCAGCGGGTCAGTCAAGGGACCCGCCTGCACAGCATTACGCGCCACATCCTAAATCTCTTCCACGGGCAACCCGGCAGTCGTGCGTGGAAGCGCTACATCACCGAAAATAGCCATCGACCCACTGCCGGCCCTGACGTGGTCACCGCCGCATTAGCTCAGGTCCCAGAACCAACGTTGCTGCCAGCGTAAAACCTGTAACCGGTTAGCCCTCAAGAGCCCTAAGTCACCCACGCGCGGGATTACGCGTAGGCTCTCAAGCTTAATTTGACGCTACACGACCGCTACAACCGTTTGTGTGCGGTGCACACCCAACTCGGCTTCAATGGTCACTGCTTGAGTGTCGAAGATGCCCCACGCAAAGTAGCGGGCACTATACATAGTGCATTCGACACATGGTGCATTCGACACATGCATTCGTCGCGCGGCCCAAGACAGTTCCTAACGCTGAGGCTTTTAGCCTAGACCGCCGCGACACGGCTAAAAGGGGCTAACGCCTTCAACGGCCATACCAAACAAACGCCATCTCAATAATTAAGCTTGCAAGTATAAAATTCTCGACATATCAGAATCACTAATACATTTGACCGCTAAATTTACCCTGAAATAATTCTTAACAAAAAAATACATTACGCAGCACAGTGAGGGTTAGATTTACTCCTCGCTTTAACTATGTCAAGAATCCGAATTATCGTGCACGGTCTAGTGCAGGGAGTGGGGTTTCGCTACCACACCTGCCAGCAAGCCCTCGCCTTAGACCTCACAGGCTATGTCAAAAATCTACCCGACGGCACGGTTGAAATCGTGGCCGATGGACCAGACGACCAGTTACAGCAGCTCATCACCTGGTCAGAGCAAGGTCCATCCACCGCCAATGTTGACCGCATTGAAAAGGAAGACCTCATGTCGATCAACAGCTTTGACACATTCACAGTGGAGTTCTAAGTCCGAAAGTTTAGGTCAATGCTGGCCATGGGAACTGGAAAGGCAAATTAGCGAACTCATTTCCTCAGACGGGTGGGGAAGTGAGGCGTTTGTCTCGTGTCCGAGCTTGAGCCGCAATTCATGCGTTCGGCGGGGTCTTCCGCCTTACCTCCCCACCAGCGCAGCGTCCTCACCAGCGCAGCGTCCTTACTGGCGCAGCATCACTGCACTCGCCCGGACCTAAGCATTCTGCTCCCGCAGCTTCCAAAATAGGCTGGAAAGCAAATTTGTCATGATATGGGCCACGATGGGCACCCACAGATTGCCCGTGGCTATCGCGCTGCCCCCGAGCACCGCCCCAATCACCGTCGCCCAGACCACGTAGGGCCACTGTTGCCAGCCACTCAGGTGCAGCACTCCAAAGCACACACTAGAAATGCCCAGCCCCACTGCCGTCAGTCCGATAGCAGGCAGCATCACCCCACGGAACAGCAGTTCCTCACTCAGACCGGGCAACAGTCCCAGCCAAATCACGTCGGGTAGATATAACGGCCGCAGCACAAATTTCAGGTAAAACTCAGCACTGCGGCGGTACGCAGGCCATAGCAAGAAAGCCAAGGTACTCGCTGCGCTGATTCCTAAGCCTAGCCCTAAGCCCAACAGCGTATCTGCCCCAGAGAGGGTCAGTGGCAACCGCTGTACATTGTCAAGCCACAGCCACAGCCGCGAGACAATCAGCAAAACCACAGAGGTCAGTGCGATCGCAACTAACAGCTGTGTGCGGCTAAGGGGTTCAAGGTTGGAATCTTTAGGTGGAGAAGTCAAAGGAAAGGATGAGGAACTATCAACGCCATCGGTGCATGCCATCCACATGCCCAGATATCGATAGGTTTTTCATTTTTATGCTATCCCACAAAGGCCAGTAGGTTTTACCCATTCTGGAGGAATGGCCTGACCTGCAGAATCTAAATAATTAACCCGATAGTTCCACGAAAACCTATACCTAGAAGGGATTCAGGCATTAAATTCAAATTTCCAGACTCAATAGAGCAACATTATTCAATAGAAAATCACCTAAAAATCGGTCGTATTTCTGATAAAAGCAATACACATTCAGCCTA